>CAMJIC010000222.1 GCA_946405675.1 uncultured Clostridia bacterium | reverse complement strand
AATTAAGAGGAATCAATTATGACATATGGATTTATCGGACTGGGACTGATCGGCGGGTCTTTGGCGAAGAACCTGAAAAAAAATGAACCCGGCTGCACGATCATGGCCCTTACCAGCTCCAGCGAAACCTGCCGCAAGGCGCTCAGCGAAAGGATCATCGACCTTGCGTGTGAAAGCCCTGAGGATCCGCATTTTTCAGAATGTGATATTCTCTTTCTGTGTGCCCCGGCGGAAAAAAACATTGCCGTACTTCCCGTGCTGTCAAAAGTTCTGGGCAGGAACTGCCTCCTGACCGATGTCGGGTCCGTAAAAACACCGATCCATGAGGCTGTGGAACAGATGGGGCTTGGCGCGCAGTTCATCGGCGGCCATCCAATGGCAGGCTCGGAAAAATCAGGGCTGGACAATGCGACGGACCATCTGTTTGAAAATGCATATTATATCATCACGCCGACGAATACGGTTCCGCAGGAACGTATCGAGCAGTTCAAGGCCCTGACGATGTCTTTTAAGGCGATCCCGATGATCCTTGATCCCAAGGAGCATGACTTTATCACAGCAGCCATCAGCCATCTGCCCCATGTGATCGCCACTTCTTTGGTAAATACGGTCCATGACCTTGATTCGCACGATGAGCATATGAAAACCATCGCTGCCGGGGGATTCCGGGATATCACCAGAATTGCCTCATCCTCCCCTGACATGTGGGAATCCATCTGCCTGGAGAACAGCTCCAACATCGCCAGGGTCATGGATACATTCCTGGACCGGATGATTGAAGCAAGGGACCATATGTGCAGCGGTGACGGCGGCTATATCAACCAGATGTTTGCAAGAGGCCGGGATTACCGGAATTCCTTCGGTTTCGCGTCACATGGTCTTGTCAGGCCATCCTACCGCATCTTTTGTGACGCCATTGATGAAAGCGGGGCCATAGCGACAGTCGCGACGATCCTCGCAGTCAATGGGATCTCGATCAAGAATGTTTCCATCATCCATAACAGGGCCTATGATCCGGGTGTCATTGCCATCGAATTCTATGACAGGAAATCCATGAAGAAGGCGGTTGCGCTGCTCAGGCACCACCGGTATACCGTTTCGGAAAACGAATGAAGGAGAATATGAATATGAACCAGATAATCCGGCCGGCAAAGTGTCTGAAGGGGACGGTTCAGGTTCCCGGGGACAAGTCCATTTCCCACCGTGCAGTCATGTTCGGTGCGATTGCGAATGGTGACACACGTATCTCACATTTTCTCAGGAGCGCCGACTGCCTGTCAACGATCTCCTGCTTTGAAAAGCTTGGCATCTGCTTTGAGCAGGATCCGGACCGGGATGAGGTCATCGTCCACGGACGGGGTCTGAGGGGGCTCAGCGCGCCATCCGGCATCCTGGATGCGGGGAATTCCGGAACCACGACAAGGCTGATCTCCGGCATCCTGGCAGGCCAGCCCTTTTCCTCCGTTCTGGACGGGGATGATTCCATCCGCCAAAGGCCGATGAAACGGATCATCGATCCGCTTCTCCTGATGGGTGCGGACATTTCTTCTGTCAAGGACAACAACCATGTACCGCTCAGGATCTCACCATCTTCCCTGCATGGAATCAGTTATCTGTCTCCAACCGCCAGTGCCCAGGTGAAATCTTGTATCCTGCTCGCCGGGCTTTATGCTGATGGGAAGACCTCCGTCACTGAGACAGTCCTTTCACGCAACCATACAGAACTGATGCTCTCTGCGTTCGGAGCCAGCATCTCCAGCGGCAGGACTCTTCAGGGGTTTGAAGCATCCATCCTGCCCGGGAATGAGCTTCACGGAACGGATATCACCGTTCCCGGGGACATATCCTCTGCAGCGTATTTCATCGCCGCAGCCCTGGTCCTCCCGGGCAGTGAAGTGATGATCCAAAATGTCGGGATCAACCCCACCCGCACAGGAATCCTGGAAGTTGTCGCAAGGATGGGCGGGAATGTCAGGATCCTGAACAGGCGGATGGAGGGAGGCGAGGCAGCCGCTGACCTGATGGTCACATCCTCATCTCTTTCCGGAACAGAGATTGGCGCAGACCTGATCCCGTCCCTGATCGATGAGATTCCTGTCATCGCCGTGCTCGCAGCTTTTGCAAAGGGGAAGACCGTGATCCGTGATGCCAGCGAGCTTAGGGTGAAGGAATCCGACCGGATCAGGACAACAGCACGTGCTCTCCAGGCCATGGGGGCCCGGGTGACGGAGCAGCCGGATGGGATGATCATAGAAGGCGGGATTCCGCTTCATGGGGGAATGGTGGAAAGCTGCCTGGATCACAGGATCGCAATGAGCATGGCTGTATGCGCACTGGCCTCAGATGGTCCCACAACCATAAAAGATGCCGAATGTACTGGCATTTCCTACCCCTCCTTCTTCCAGGATCTCCGGAATCTGACGTGTGAAACGATGTGATTATTTTTTCAAAATTTGATTCCTTTTTCGTAACTGTTCAGGACAGCCCGAAGCACTTGCTGCTGAGGGCGTATGAAAGTGT
>CAMJIC010000221.1 GCA_946405675.1 uncultured Clostridia bacterium | reverse complement strand
ACTTTCATACGCCCTCAGCAGCAAGTGCTTCGGGCTGTCCTGAACAGTTACAAATATCTTGCATATTTCTTCAGGAACGGTATCATGAAGATGAGAGTACGTATGTCAATCATCATGAAAAAACAGCTGTCTGACGGAAAGTCTGTCCGTCTCCTGCGCTGCCTGTCTTATGCAGGATCCTTTCTCCTGGATCTGCTCTATCCCCCTCGCTGCCCGGTCTGTGAAACGATCCTGCTCCCCTCCGAGGGACAGATCTGCATACGCTGCCGGAAGGAGCTTCCCTATGTCGGGGAGCCGTTCTGCATGTGCTGCGGAAAGCCGATCCTGAACCCTTCCATGGAGTACTGTCCTGACTGCCTCAGGCGCAGGCACCATTTCGACGAGGGACGGGCGGTCTTTCTCTATGAAAAGGGAATCCGGCTTTCCGTGAACCGCCTGAAATTCCAAAACCGGCGCTCCTACGTTCCCTTCTATGGGGAGTGTCTTTATCATTTATTCCTGCAGATGCAGCCCATCTGGAGGGCAGACTGCCTTGTCCCGATTCCCATGCACCCCAAAAAGCGTGCCCTGCGGGGCTATGACCAGGCGGTTCTGCTCGCCCGTTCCCTGTCCGGATACAGCCGTCTCCCAGCCTGTGAGGATCTTCTGGTGAGGAAACGTTTTACCGAATCCTCGAAAAAGCTCGGGCGCGCGGAGCGCAGGAAAAACCTGCGTGGCGTATTTGGAATCCGCGAGGGGGCTGCCATTCCCGGATCCGTCATCCTGATCGATGATATCTATACCACGGGCGCAACCATGGATGAAGCGGCACTGGCGCTTAGAAAGGCAGGGGTGAAAAGGGTTTTCTTTCTTGCGCTGTGCATCGGGCAGGGTGCTGGCTGAACAGTGTTTCAGCCGGCGATCACACGCGCTGCGCTGATCAGGAGCGGGATCGTGAGCATGCTCAGCAGGGTGGAAACGACAAAGACCTGGGATGAAAACTCAAAATCCTTGTCATATCGCAGTGCCATCATGGTTCCTGTCGTTGCCGCCGGGCAGGCTGCCGGGATCAGGATTGCGTAAAACAGTTCATCGCTGATCCCTATGACCTTCCTTGCCAGTATCAGCAGCAGGAAGGTGACCGCCGGTGCCACGAACAGCTTCAAGGCGGTCACCAGGAAAATCCTTGGTTTCTTCCAGATTCCGCCAAGCCCGGTTTCGGCCAGCACGATTCCGGCGACGATCATTCCCATGGGGGTATTCATCGCGCCGATATAGCTGATTGCCCTCAGGACATGGGCCTCGATCGGGATTTGAAAAACAAAGACCACGATCCCGATCACCGTACATACCACAGTCGGGGAAAGGAGTCCTTTCCAGACCTTCTCAAAGGAGGTCTTTCCGGTGATCTCGATCAGGCCGTGGGTCCAGGTCAGGACATTGAAGGCGATCATATATCCTGTCATATACAGCACTGCTTCCGCCCCATACACAGAGGACACCAGCGGAATTCCCATAAAACCGCAGTTACTGTAGACTGCCAGGTACCGCTCCATGCCGATCTCCGGATCATTGTCCTTTTTCCTGAGAAACAGCCCGGTTATGGCAATGACAGCAAAATGGGATACAAACCCAAGCGCGATCGCCACCATCAGCCCCTGCAGGATCCTGACACTGTATTTCATGGAAAACAATGTGTCCATCAGCATGGCCGGAGTGACGACCAGCAGCAGGATGTTGGAAACAGTCTTGTTGCCCTCATGGTCCGCCAGATGGGTTTTGAAGATGACGTAACCGATCAGGATCATCAGAAACATGATGATCGTCTGGCCGGATAATATCTGAAACATACCTGTGGCTCCTTTGACTGTAACTGTTCTGTAACTGTTCTGTAACTGTTCTGAACAGTTACGCATCGGGCGATGCTTCGCATCCTGAGCCGCCCGATGCCACTACATTTATACTTTCATACGCCCTGAGCAGCACATGCTTCCGGCTGCCCTGCACAGTTCCCAGCCTTTTACATTTTCTCCGGTGCCGTAAATCCAAGCAGGTCGATTCCGCATTCCAGCACGCGAAGCGTCATGGAAAGAAGAGCGATGTAGGATTCCTTCTGTGCCTGCATCGGTTCCGACAGAATCTTCGTCTCATGATAGAACCGGTTAAACTGGTTCGCCAGCTCATACAGATATCCACAGATCTTATGCGGGGCAAGCTCCGCTCCTGCCTGCAGGATGGAGGGCGCGAATGCCGTCAGTGTCAGGCCAAGGGACTTCTCCGCAGCCCCTGATGCCGGGAGGATCGTCAGCCCATCAAGCATGTCTGGCGTCATTTTGCTTTCGTCCAGGAACCTCCTGAGGATCGACTTGATCCGTACCATGGTATACAGGATATAAGGTCCGGTATTTCCCTCGAAGGAAGTGAACTTGTCCGTATCAAAGATATAATCCTTGGAGGCCTGGTTGGACAAATCGCCATACTTGATCGCAGACAGCGCAACGATCTTCGCGGTCTCCTTCGCCTCCTGCGGATCCGCCTCATGGT
>CAMJIC010000220.1 GCA_946405675.1 uncultured Clostridia bacterium | reverse complement strand
TATCCGCAAGGCTTCCCTGCCTGCCCTCCAGGTTGGTGACCTGCGCCATCTCCTCCTTGATCCAGTTCAGATCCGTACGTCCTTTGCAGATCGCACCCTTGCGGTCGCACATCACCACATGCTTCGCGCCGGCATTCAAAAGAAGCTTTACAATGGCGACTGCTGCCGCGCCGGCCCCGCTTGTCACGATCCGGACATCCTCGAGCCGCTTCCCGGTCAGCTTCAGCGCGTTCATCAGCCCTGCAAGGGTGATGATCGCCGTTCCATGCTGATCATCATGGAAAATCGGAATATCCGTCCTCTCCTTCAGCTTCCGCTCGATCTCAAAACAGCGCGGCGCTGAGATGTCCTCAAGATTGATCCCGCCGAAGGATCCGCTGATCAGTGCCACCGCGTTGACAAATTCATCGACATCCTTCGTTCTGACACAAAGAGGGAACGCATCCACATCCCCAAACTGCTTGAAAAGGACACACTTCCCTTCCATGACAGGCATCCCTGCCTCCGGGCCGATGTCCCCCAGCCCCAGCACGGCGCTTCCATCCGTAATGACCGCGCAAAGGTTATGCCGCCTTGTCAGCTCATAGCTTTGAAGCGGATCTTTCTGGATCTCCAGACATGGCCTTGCGACGCCCGGCGTGTATGCCAGGGACAAATCCTCCGATGAGTTGACCGGAACAGCCGACTCCACCCGGATCTTCCCCTTCCATTCTCTGTGCAGCTCCAATGATCTTTCCGCGTAATCCATCTCTCTCTCCTTATGTCTGTTCCTACTGTCGACTGCCCGGCAAAGATCTGTCACAAATTAACCTATGCACCTTGCCTGCCTGGTTTTTCGATATCTGCGTCAGAAAGCCACGCCGAACTAAGAATCTGTAAACAAACAGCCTGGGCATCCTGCTTCTCATTTGATTTCCATCACCCTGGCCTGTCCTTGGACTCAACCATCAGCAGCATCCCGCTCTCAAACCGGACCTCTGCGCTTTCTTCCCCGATCTCATTGGATACCGTCAGGGTCTCGGCCGTCGTGATCCGTCCATTTTCCATCGGAAAATGGAAGCCGGTCAGTGTCACGCCGCCCAGCTCTCCTCCCCAGGCGAACAGGGAGACGTATTTCCCCCACTGCTCCTTCCGCATGATCCGGAAGCTCTGCTGATGCATCGTGATCCGGTTATAAGGATCCAGGATCCGGCCGACCACGCCCCGGTCCAGAAGCAGGGCAAGGAGCTGCACACACCCCAGCATATGGTCGAACCTCGTACCGGTCGCTCCCAGGAAATCGATCACCTTACAGCCCTTCTCCACTGCGCGCCTGGCAGCAATCTCCGTATCCGTGTAATCCTTCTCCCAGCGGTACTTGTGCACCTCCACCTGGGGATGGACGCTGAGATACTGATCCTCATATCCTTCCGGCACGGAATCAAAATCGCCCACGATCACATCCGGCACGATCCCATGCCTCTCCAGAAAGACCAGCCCCTTATCCGCTGCGATGAGCAAGGGCCGCTCCTTCCGGGCGATCGCACGTTGTACAAAACGGAGGGCAAAATCATCATCGATCCTGCCCCCCGCAATAATGATCGCATACTCTGTCATGATTCCATCCTCCCGTACCCCAGCGCAAAGAACATTTTCTGCCACAGTTTCCGGCCGCTGTTTCCTGTGCATGACTCTCCGCCGGCCTGATCTGATTCCAGGGTGCGCCTCTTATCCGCAAGTGCGGCGGGACATGCTCAGATCTCAGAACCGGCCGTGAATCTTAGGATCTGTTACAGAATAACTTGTACATCTGACTTGTCCAAACGCTCATCTGCTGCGTTGGAAAGCCTCGCCGTAGATAGCAGCAGCTTTACAGATGCGATTCCAGCCTGTGGTAGTTCTCTTCAATATTCCCTTTAAAGACAGCAGACCCGGCAACAATCACGTTCGCGCCAGCCGTAAGGACGCTGTCGATCGTCTCATCATGGACGCCGCCATCCACCTCAATGTGCGTGGAAAGCCCTTTCTCATCCAGGATCCCACGCAGCCTCCTGATCTTCTCCAGGACCACCGGGATCAGCTTCTGCCCGCCAAACCCCGGGTTGACGGTCATCAGCAGAACCATGTCCGTCTTGTCATACACATAGTCCAGAACGCTCAGAGATGTGGCCGGATTCAGGGCAACGCCCGTCTTCAGGCCATGATCATGGATCTCATCCAGAACCCGGTCCAGGTGGGTGCATGCCTCCGCATGGACTGTGATCCCATCCGCTCCGGCCTTCGCAAAATCATCCACAAACCGTTCTGCGTCCTGCACCATCAGATGGACATCATAAAACATGTCTGTCAGTGGGCGGATCGACTTCAGAACCGGCAGCCCGAAGGATATGCTTGGCACGAACCATCCATCCATGACATCAAAATGCAAAATCTTCGCGCCTGCGCGCTGCACCGACAGTATGTCATCCCCAAGGTGCGTAAAATCGGCGGAAAGGATCGACGGGGCCAGATAACGTTCCATGTACTGTTCCTCCGTTGTAACTGTTCAGGACAGCCCGAAGCACTTGC
>CAMJIC010000219.1 GCA_946405675.1 uncultured Clostridia bacterium | reverse complement strand
CGGATGCGGCAAGACAACGCTTCTTCGTGTCATCGCAGGTTTGCTCCCCGCATACGGGGATGTCCGGATCGACGGCAGGAATATACGCTCGCTGAAAAGAAGGGAAATCGCTTCCTGCATTTCCTTCCTGTCACAGATGCCGCAGATCTATTATTCCTACACTGTCTTTGAGACAGTCATGCAGGGCAGGTACGTGCATCACAGCTCTTTCTTCAAGGCCGGAACCTCCGCAGACGTGCAGATCGTGGAAGAGATCCTGGAAACACTTGGCCTCAGGGATCTGGCCCGGAAGCAGATCACGTCACTTTCAGGAGGACAGCTCCAGCGTGTCATGCTTGCCAGGTGCATCGCGCAGAACAGCCCTGTGCTGATCCTGGATGAGCCCATGAATCACCTTGACCTGAAGGTTCAGTCAGAGTTCATCGAATTTCTTACAAGCTGGCGGCAAAAGATTGTGGTAACGGATACGGGCAGAAAGTTCCGCCCCACGATAATCGGTGTCTTTCATGATATCGGTACGGCTGCTTATATGGCGGATCAGATCGCCCTGCTTTCCGGCGGGAGGCTGCTTGCCTTCGACGAGAAAAAGAATGTCCTGAATGAGGAGCTTCTCCGAAGGGCATATGACTTTGATGTCGCTGGATATCTCCGGACATACAGAATTCCATGGAAATTTGAAATCTGACTTCCTGTGAACGTTCATGTCAAGTATACTCCATATAGCCGGGTCTGTCGGAGGGGAGAAGTATGGGGAAAGTGGTTTTGGTAATCGATGCGCAGGGAGGCGGCCTTGGCCGCCAGCTGATCAATCTCATCAGGAGAGAGGTTCCGGATGTCCGAATCATCGCCGTAGGAACGAATTACGCGGCTACTTCGGCCATGCTGAAGGCGGGGGCGGATGAAGCTGCAACCGGGGAGAATTCGGTCGTTGTAGCCTGCCGCAAGGCGGATGTCATTGTGGGCCCGGTGGGCATGGTGATCGCGGATTCCATGCTGGGTGAGATCACGCCCCGCATGTCTCATGCGATCGCCAGGGCATCCGCCTTACGTGTCATGATCCCGTTCAATGACTGTGACAATTATATCGCGGGTATCAGTGATTACAACATGGGGAAGCTTCTCCTGGACGCAGTCAGGAAGGTGAGATCGGTTTTGACACAGGAGGGCTGATGTGTTATTGTGATGAAAAGGAATAGCAGAAGCTATTTGGAAACGTACAGAAGTACGTGGGCGGACAGACGTGCCCCCATTCATTGATCAGACAACAGACAGTAGGCTATGAAAGCATACAGAACTCCCTGAGGGGAGATGGCTGTATGCTTTTCTTTTTTTACCGGACTGTTTTTCAGGGACAGGTGAGAATCCGGAATCAGGAAAGGAGTGAACATACAATGCATATGGCGGATGCTTTGGTCACTCCGGCTACGGCCGGTGTGATGGCTGCGGCGTCTGGGGCAGCAGCGGCATATTCAATCTATAAGGTCAGGCAGGAAAACACACCGGAGAAGATTCCCGTGATGGGGGTGATGGGGGCGTTTGTCTTTGCGACGCAGATGATCAATTTCACGATCCCCGGAACAGGATCCAGCGGCCATCTTTGCGGAGGCATCCTGCTCTCGGCAATTCTCGGCCCATATGCGGGATTTTTGACCATGATCGGCGTCCTTCTTGTGCAATGCCTGTTCTTTGCGGACGGGGGCTTGCTGGCGCTTGGCTGCAATATCTGGAACATGGCATTCTATGGCTGTTTTGTCGGTGCCCTCCTGATCTGGAAGAATATCATGAAGAATGGTGCCTCGAAGAAGAAGATTATCCTGGCATCCATACTGGGAAGCGTCGTTACCCTTCAGATGGGAGCATTTTCCGTCTGCGTGGAAACCTTTGTTTCCGGCATTTCGTCCCTCCCCTTCGGCGCGTTTGTGATAACGATGCTGCCCATCCATCTTGCCATAGGGCTGGTGGAAGGGTTGATCACAGCGGCGGTTTTGTGCTTTATCCATGAAGCGCGCCCGGAGCTGCTGTGGGGAATCGGTTCCCCGGAAATCAAAGAATCCCGCCTTTCCTTCGGAAAGACGGTCGGGATTCTGGCCCTGGCGGCAGCGGCAATCGGAGGAATCCTGTCATTAGCCGCATCCTCCCTTCCGGATGGCCTGGAATGGTCGATGGAAAAGGTCGCGGGAACTGCCGAACTGCCGGCATCCGGAGGCGTATTTGACACTGCACAGTCGATTCAGAACACAACTTCCATCCTGCCGGATTACGCTCTGCCCGGATCAGAAAGCATGGCAGGGACAACCGTGTCAGGCCTGGTTGGGATTTTGATCACAGCGATTGTCCTGATCGGGATCGCAGTTCTTTTCCGCTTTTTCAGTCATCGGAAGAAGCGCGGGTAGAGATTGGTATGGCTGTGATTCAATGTCATTCAGTTTCTGATTTCACAGCTGCATGGAAATCCGTCGAAGCGGGTTTTGTACGAATGAAGGGGGGCACCCACAGACCGAACCGTTTGCAGAGGTGTGACTTGTTACCTTGTAAGAACAGTTGTTACAAGTCACACCCCCGCCAGCGTAACTGCCCACTTCCCGGCTGGTCAGGCT
>CAMJIC010000218.1 GCA_946405675.1 uncultured Clostridia bacterium | reverse complement strand
ACCTGCTCCGCAGGGTTCTGTGGATCTTGCTGGCGGGAGTTGTATGCGCAGGGATTGCCGGGGCATTCAAGTACGTGAGCATGAAGAGAGAAGGGACTGATCCAAAGGCGTTGGCGATTGCGGAGACGGAATATGCGCTGAACCTGGAGAAGTATGAGCAGGAATCCGAACTGATTCATGCTTCTGATGAAAGTACGTTGCAGCTGATCAGAAACCAGGAGTATTATCTCAGGACATCGCCTTACATGCAGCTGGATCCGTACCATGTCTGGAAGGCCCAGGCGATCATTCAGGTGATGAGCCTGAGCAAGGACTTTCCTGCTTATCAGGCGGAAGAGGTGTATAAGTTCGAGCTGGCGAATGTGGATTATTTGGACGGGATTGCGAAGGAACGTGGTACGGAAGCGGCCTACATGAAGGAGATGGTAAGCAGCTGGGGGCTGGGAAGCGCGCTTGGAACCGGGGACAGTGCCAGCGATGTCATACTGCGGGATGAGGATTATGAGGAACGGAAGACGTCGAAGGTTTTTTGTATTCAGGCGATCGGTGATACCAAAGAGCATGCGGAGGAACTTCTGGACGTGATGTTGGAAGAAGTCCGGGCGGTGTATCAGGAGATAAAGTCTGATTATCCGCACCGGATGAAGGTGGTATCCACTGCTTGCGCGGAATCGGTGGATACTGGGATCCGTGGCACGCAGAGAGACCACGAGACGTTCACGCAGAGCCTTTTGTACCAGATGAAGGATAATACGGATAAGGCTGCGCTTCTGAGCAAGCCGGAGCTTGCAGTTGCGGCATCGACGGGCAGCGTTTCGAAGAAGGATCTCCTGAAGTTTGGCCTGATCGGATTTGTGATCGGTGTCCTCCTGATGTGTGTAGTGTTTGCGGTGCGTTATATCAGAAATGACAGGCTGGTTGATTATAAAGATATCGAGCGCAAGGGCCTTGTGCTCAAGGATCTGGGATCCATGTCCGCCCAGGGCGTTGAGGTGGTGGCTGCGAATATCCGGAATTTTGCCGCGGACCGGAAAAAGCTTTTCCTGACAGGCATGGCGTCGGATGCGGAATTTGGCAATACATGCAGCAGCCTCAAGGGAACACTCGGAGACTATGAAGTTATCTATGCGAGGAATGTGCTCGATGATCCGAAGGCGAAGGAACTGCTTCTGGACTGCGATGCGGTTGTCCTTGTAGAGCAGAAGGGAACGACGCTGTATTCCGGCATGCGGCAGGAGATCACGTTCCTTGTGAATGCAGGGAAAGAGGTCGTCGGTGTCGTGATCGTTTGATGAGCAGGAACAATAGAGTATCGATTCGGCGGAACAGTTTTTTGTTCCGCCGTGTTCATACTCAGGGTCTCCGGCTGATAAGGGCCTGAAGAACCCGGGAGATTGGAGCCTTTTTCAGGAGAATGCTGTTGTGTGTCAGGATGAGGGAAGAAACGTGGCTGCAGGGGATCGGCCACGCAAAAAGATCGTCATTATTCCGGCGTTTAATGAGGAGAATGGAATCGAGCTTGCCGTCAGGGGGGTTCAGGAGCACGCGCCGGACTATGATTACCTGGTGATCAATGACTGTTCCAGGGACCGGACGCTCCGGATCTGTCTGGAAAATGGGTTTCATGTGGTGGATCTGCCGATCAATCTTGGGATTGGCGGGGCGGTGCAGACCGGGTTTCGTTATGCGTATGAGCATGGATATGAGATTGCGGTGCAGATGGACGGGGATGCGCAGCATGATGCGAGATATCTGAAGGAGATGGAAAGGGTGCTGGTCACGGAGCATTGTGACATGGTCATTGGCTCCAGGTTCATCGAGAAGCAGGGGTTTCAGTCAAATGGCATCCGCCGGGTCGGAATCCGCTGGTTTGCGGGGATGACAAAGGTTTTCTTCGGGCAAAGGATCAGTGATTCTACCAGCGGGATGCGGATGATTGGGCGCCGTGCCATGGAGCTGTTTGTGAAAGATTACCCGCGTGATTACCCGGAGCCTGAGACGGTCTGCAGAATTCTCCGGCATAAACTGAAGGTGAAGGAGGTTCCGGTGGTGATGCATGAAAGAGCCGGCGGAAAGTCCTCACTGGGGAATGTCTGGTCATCGGCATATTACATGGTGAAGGTGACGCTTGCGATCCTGATTGAAAGGCTTCGTTGAGCAGATACCTGGGACGGGCAGGGGATGTTTTGTAATAATCGGGGAACTGCTCCGAATAGGTTGTGAACAGCACCTTACATCATTGGAAAACCGGGAGGAAAGAGATGCTTTCATTTAAGGCGAGGATATTGATCGTGGCAGGGCTTTTGCTGCTTTTGGCCGTCATCATCAATATGGTGCGGAGGCGGCGGCTGGAGCTGAAATATGTATTGGCGTGGCTCCTGGCAGACCTTGCGCTGATCTTTTTTGCGCTCTTTCCGCAGACGATGATGGGAATGGCGCAGCTGCTGGGCATCTATTCTCCTGTCAATATGATCTTCTTCCTGGGTTTTGTGTTCCTGGCGCTGATCATTTTCTCTTTGACGGTGGCGCTTTCGCGTGCGACGGCGAATCAGCGGCGCCTGGCACAGTATGCGGCGCTGAAGGATTATGAGGAACGGATGCG
>CAMJIC010000217.1 GCA_946405675.1 uncultured Clostridia bacterium | reverse complement strand
CAGGAGTAACTGTTCAGGACAGCCCGAAGCACTTGCTGCTGAGGGCGTATGAAAGCGTAAATGAAGTGGCATCGGGCGATTCAGGATGCGAAGCATCGCCCGATGCGTAACTGTTCAGAACGGGTTCTGAACAGTTACGAACACGGTTCAGTGCCTTTGATCCAGATTATGATAGGTCTCGCAGAACCGTGCCGCGAAGGAAGCTTCCTGCCCTTTTAGCGTCAGGTGAGTCGTATCCCCGATGCGCAGCGCACGGAAATAGGCATATCCCTCCACACGCTCTTCTGTCACCACCTCCGTAACAGACGTGGGCGCCATGCACAGGCTTTGCAGGAGAAGGAACGGCGACGTATCCCACAGGCGGGACAGGAGAACGGCGGTAATGCCAAAATGGCAGAAGAAGGTCACCGTTTTCTCTGTTCCGCAGCCGGTACGGTACAGGCCGCCCGCCTCCCGCCGATAACCATATCCCTCCAGGAATCTGTCAAACCGGTCTGTGACATAGTCGTAACAGGCCAGGAAGGTGCTCTGATGGCAGGAGTCCTCCCTCCCGTCTCCCGGCATATCTCCCCCATGCGTGGCGACAAACGACTGTCTCCACTCCCTGGGATCGGAAAGCTCCGGATGGGAGGTATAGTAGCCCGGAAGCATGTCCCAAGGCACACGGGGCTCATACTTGGGCAGACGCCCCTCCTTGTCCGGAGCAAATGCCTTTCTGGTTCCGGGATTTACCAGCGTTCCTATGGAAGCATAATCATCCGTAAGGATGTTGCGCCTTTCCCGGTTCTGCGCCAACAGGCGTGTGTTTGGAAAGATCTGACGAAATTCCTTCCGAAGCTCCTCGGATCCGTTTACATTGTATTCCGTCATAAACTCCTGGATCCAGTCAAGCTCTGACGGGATGATTCCCGTTCCGGAAAGGGCAAGCTCCGCCGTCCTCCTTGCCCTGCCCAGGGGCGACACATAACAGTCCCCCACATTCAGGCTTGGAATCAGAGAGCGAAGCGCCTTCGCCTCCTCCTCCCCCCTGGCGGTCAGGCTGTCATTGATATAATCAGGATCTCCATGCCGGATCAATAATAATCTCATCTGTTCCCTCCATATCAGACATTTCCAAATCCATATCAGATATTCCCAAATTCCTGTCACACTTCCATGCCGGCCAGAGAATCCTCCTGGGTAATCGGCCTGATCACCCTGCATGGATTGCCGGCAGCAAATGAATCCGGAGGAATATCCCGGGTCACAACGCTCCCGGCTCCGATCACACACCGCTCTCCAATGGTCACCCCCGGGCAGACCACCACATTCGCCCCCAGCCAGCAGTCATCACCGATTGTCACCGGCCTGGCATAGCACAGGTGCGCAGGCATTCCGTCCTCTCCGGGCATCTGCCTGCGCTCCGCTGCCACCATTGGATGCAGCGGCGTTACGATCGTGACATTGGGGCCAAAATTACAATCATTTCCAATCCGGACAGGTCCATCATCCTGAATCGTCAGATTGAAATTCGCAAAAAACCGGTCGCCGATCCTCGTATGGCAGCCATAATGGAAGAATACAGGCCCCTGGATCCGGCAGCCTTCTCCCATTTGCCCCAGGATCCGGCGAAGGATTTCCTCCCTCTTTTCCGGCTCATCCTCATATGTCCTGTTATAATCGAGGTTCAGATTATGCGTGCGAAGCTTCATCTGTACCAGCTCCGGGTCACCCGGCGCAAACAGCTTCCCTGAAAGCGCTTTTTCTTCTTCCTTCATGAAATCCCCCCTGTCTCAGGATCAGCTCCATCCGTTTTCTGACAGCTCTTTTTCTAAAATATAATCCTATATGGAATCCTAAATGGAAATTCCCTGGCTGAGAAAGAGTTCCACCACCGCTCCATTGAGCTTGCGCTGCACACTGTAGTAGTCCTCCTCCTCACATTCGGCTATGATCGACATCGTCACGCTTCCCTTTCCGATCGACACGATTCCCCCGTAGAAAGGACCGCTGATGATCTCCGGGATCTTCTCCCCGATCTTCGGAAGATTCTCGCGCAGCAGTGCCTCGATCATCTTCAGATCCTGTCCTTCTGAGACACTCACCTCGACCCTGTACCAGGAATTTCTCCTCGTCTTATTGATGACATTCTTGACATCCCGGTTCCCGATGATCAGGATATTGCCGTCCCGGCCTTCCAGCTTCACAGACCTGACCCCGACCTCCAGAACCTTGCCGCGGAAGCCATTGACCTCGATGATATCCCCGACCTGATACGCACCGTCAAACACGATGGCAAGCCCTGCCAGTATATCCTTTACCAGGTCCTGCGCACCTATGGACAGGGCAAATGTCATCAGCCCCAGGGACGCGACAAGCGTCGTCGTATCGATCCCGATATAGGACAAGGTAAAAAACACAAACACGATCGCCGAAATGTAGTTTGCCAGGCTCAGAAAGAGCCTCCCGATCGTCTCACCCTTCGTTCCCAGATACATGGTCACTGCCCGAAGCAGGGCTTTCAGTAAGATTGTGCCAACAGAGATCTGGATAAACAGGAACAGAACATTTGCTATGGCAAACAGGTTCATTCCTCTGGTCCATTTCCCCCGCAGGATAAAAGCGATCGCGGAATTGTCCTCCCTGAGTCTCCCGGATATCACAAGCACCACAACCGCAAACATGCCGATCACATAAACAACCACTCCGGCCGTACCGGCATTATGGGCAGGCGTACGGCTCCCATATCCTGCGTATGTAAATCCCCACCGCCTGGACGGATCGATGGATCTTTTGACCTTCCCCGACGGTGTCACGACCCTGTCCGCTTCCTTCAGCACCTCTCCGGTATCAGCATACTG
>CAMJIC010000216.1 GCA_946405675.1 uncultured Clostridia bacterium | reverse complement strand
GATCGCGCAGAAGACAGTACCTTGCACACATTTCACCTGCATCGGCGTCACGAAGGAACAGGTGAAGGAACAGCTGCAGAGCTATCTGGACGAAGGTGTGGAACATGTCCTTGCGCTTCGCGGAGACTATCCGAAGGGCTGGACGGGAACCGGGGGAGAGTTTGACCACGCGACAGACCTGATTGCATACATCCGGAAAGAGTTTGGAGACAGGTTTGAGATTGCGGTTGCCGCGGCGCCGGGCGGACATGTGGACTGTGTGAGTGAGGACGTCGACGTCGCGTACCTGAAGATGAAGCAGGATCTCGGCGCGGACTATATCATCACACAGCTGTGCTATGACCTGGAACAGTTCAAGGTCTGGAGGGACAAGCTGGACAAGGCAGGGATTACGATGCCGATCGATGTCGGGATCATGCCGGTCACGACGAAGAGCGGTGTGCTGACCCAGTGCTTCTCCCGGAATGCCTGTGCGGTTCCGAGGGATCTTGCCCTGGTTTTGACCCATCATTGGTTCGATACGGATCCGGATGGAAATAAGATCCCTGAGATCACGGCTGCGTTCCGCCAGGAGGGACTGGATTATTCGGCACAGCTTCTGAACCGGTATCTTTCCCTGGGGATCAACGGGATCCATCTGTATGCATTGAACAGGGCGGATGACGTGCGTGAGGTTTTGAAGCGCAGCGGGTTTCATGTCTGAGGGGATGCAGGATTCGTTGTAAATCATACTCACTGGCAGGGGCGTGAATGATTGCCTGGATTCTGCCTTTTGAACTGGAGGAAAAAGACATGAGGGAGATCGATGTACAAAGGATCACGGACGCGGTGGAGCGCATGTGCATCTCATCCAATCTTCATCTTCCGGAAGACATCAGGAAAGCATTGGAGAGGGCAAGAATGCAGGAGGACGGGCCGATCGCGCAGACGATCCTGGACCGGATCATAGAGAATTATCAGCTGGCGGAAAGCGATGAAATCCCGATCTGCCAGGATACCGGGATGGCCTGCATCTTTCTGGAGATCGGGCAGGAAGTCCATTTTACAGGCGGCAGCCTGTATGATGCGGTAAATGAAGGCGTGCGGCGGGGTTATACCAGGGGATACCTGAGAAAAAGCGTGGAGCTTGATCCGGTGCGGCGCGGCAATACCGGGGACAATACACCGGCACTGATCACGGCGGATATCGTTCCCGGGGATCAGGTCAGGCTTACTGTGGCCCCGAAGGGCTTCGGCTCTGAGAACATGAGCGCACTGAAGATGCTTAAGCCTTCGGAAGGACTGGAAGGGATCAAGCGCTTTATTCTGGATACCGTGGAGCATGCAGGGCCGAATCCCTGCCCGCCTGTGGTCGTGGGCGTCGGGATCGGGGGCAATTTTGACCATGTGGCACGCCTGGCGAAGAAGGCATTGCTGCGGCCGGTGGATTCCAGGAACCCGGATCCCTTCTATGCGTCATTGGAAGAAGAGATGCTGGAAAAGATCAATGCCCTGGGGATCGGTCCTCAGGGGTTCGGGGGAAGGACGACTGCCCTGGGAGTTAACATTGAGTATCTCCCCACACACATTGCGGGGATGCCATGCGCGGTCAATATCAGCTGCCATGTCACCAGGCATGAAACGGAGGTGATCTGATGAGCCGGTCGGTTGATCTGCCTCTTACGAAGGAGACTGCTCTGAGCCTTCATATGGGAGACAATGTCCTCCTGTCAGGGATCGTATACACGGCAAGGGATGCGGCGCATGAGCGGATGATGGAGCAGCTGAAGGCCGGGATCCCCCTTCCATTTGACAGGAAGGATGCTGTCATCTATTATGTAGGCCCCAGCCCGGCAAAGCCCGGCCAGGTGATCGGGTCAGCAGGCCCCACGACCGCGGGACGCATGGACAAATGGGCGCCTGAGCTGCTTGGCCTTGGCGTGCGCGGCATGATCGGCAAGGGCAGGCGGTCGGACAAGGTGAAGGCGGCGATCCGGCAATACCATGGGGTGTACTTTGGGGCGATCGGAGGCGCCGGGGCGCTTTTGTCCAGGCATATCGTAAAGAGCGAGCTGATCGCGTATGAAGACCTGGGGCCGGAGGCGATACGCAGGCTGACTGTCAAAGATTTTCCTGTTACGGTCATCATTGACTGCGAGGGAAATGATCTGTATGAGATGGGCAGGAAGGAATACAGGAAAAATGGATTATTCCAATCTGACATTAAAGGAATTTGCTGACCGGCTCGGATCGGGCGATCCGACTCCGGGAGGCGGCGGCGCAAGTGCCCTGGCAGGGTGCCTTGGCGCGGCGCTTGGCAATATGGTCGCCCACCTGACTGTCGGGCGAAAAAAATACGCCGCTGTCCAGGAGGAGATGGAAGCGTTGATCCGGGAGGCGGAATCGCTGCAGGATGAGCTCCTTGACCTGATCGGGGAGGACGCTGCGCTGTTTGAGCCGCTTTCCAGGGCATATTCGATGCCGCGCACAACCCAGGAGGAGAAGGATGCGCGGGAAATCGTCATGAAGGAAGCCCTGAAGGATGCCTGCCAGGTTCCGATCCGGATCATGGAGAAGATGTGCCGTGCCCTGGAGCTGGCGAAGCAGGCCGCTTTTCACGGAAGCAGCGCTGCTGTGTCCGATGCGGGAGATGCAGCCGTCTTCTGCAAGGCAGCGCTCCAGGGGGCAGCCCTGAATGTGTTCATCAATACGAAGCTGATGAAGGATCGTACTGTAGCAGAGGAGTATAACCGGAAGGCGGATGGGATGCTTGCGAAGTATGTTCCCCTGGCTGACGAGATATATTCCCATGTTCTGGAGCAGCTGCGCAAGCCCTGATTGATCATTCCTGTGTAACTGTTCAGGACAGCCCGAAGCACTTGCTGCTGAGGGCGTATGAAAGTGT
>CAMJIC010000215.1 GCA_946405675.1 uncultured Clostridia bacterium | reverse complement strand
TAGCCTGACCGGCCGGGCAGTGAACTGTGACCTGGCCAGGGTGTGACTTGTAACCGTTATTTTGTTTCTGATTTCACAGCCGCCACAATTATAGTGATCGATTGCAGGACACCGTGTTATAATGAGTCAGGAGTTGTAAACAAATCAGATCCTGACTGTTCGAAACAGGTTCTGGACAGAAACAAACGATTCAGAAAAAGGAGGATCAGACCATGGCGATGCAGATGGGCTTTCGCTGGTATGGTGAAGGCAATGACAGGATCAGTCTCAGCGATATCCGGCAGATCCCCGGTGTCAGCACGATCGTATGGGCTCTGCATGACAAGATGCCCGGAGAGATATGGCAGCCGGAGGAGATTGAAAGGGTCGTCACGCAGATCAAAGAGGCGGGCTTCAATGCCGATGTGGTAGAGTCGGTCAACGTCCATGATGACATCAAGATCGGCCTGCCGAGCAGGGATGGGTATATTGAGGCTTACAAACAGACGATCCGTAACCTGGCACCCTTTGGCGTCAAGGTGATCTGCTATAATTTCATGCCGGTATTCGACTGGACGCGCACGAACCTTTTCCATCCGGTGGGAGACGGTTCTACTTCACTGTATTATGAGGCAGGCATGATCCAGGACGATCCCAAGGCGATGGCGGATTATGTGATGGGCTTCACCGAGAAGTACCATATGACCTTCCCCGGCTGGGAACCGGAACGTATGGCAAGGCTGGATGAGCTGTTTGAGGCATACAAGGATGTGACCCGGGAGAAGCTCTGGGAGAACTTCAGGTACTTCCTGGAAGCCATCCTTCCTACCTGCCACGAATGCGATATCCGGATGGCTGTCCATATGGATGATCCGCCATGGGACATTTTCGGGCTGCCCAGGCTGTTCCAGGATGAGGAAAGCATTGATTATTTCCTCAGGCTGGTGGACGATCCGTACAACTGCCTGACGCTGTGCTCCGGGTCGCTCAACGCAAACCCGAAAAACAATGTGGCGGACATTGTGCGCCGGCACTGCGATCGTATCGCATTTGCCCATATCCGCAATGTGAAGCACTTCCCGAACGGCGACTTCTCCGAGGCAAGCCACAGGGACTGCGATGGGGACACCGGGATCCTGGACATTCTTCGTGCCTACCATGACTGCGGGTTCGATGGCTATATCCGGCCTGACCACGGAAGGCATCTTTGGGATGAGAAGCCGGGCACGGTGCGCCCGGGCTATGGGCTGTATGACCGTGCCCTCGGAATCATGTATATGCTGGGTGCCTGGGATCTGATGGAGAAGGAGGGCAAGAGGAAATGATTCTTACCAACAAAGGACTGTCAGACCGTGGAGCATGGGAAGGGAGGGGTTACCGCCTTCCCGCGTATGACCGTGCGGCCATGATCCAGAGGACGGTGGCTCAGCCAACGTGGATCCACTTCGGCGCCGGGAATATCTTCAAAGCCTTTCAGGCGGATGCCTGCCAGAGGCTGCTGGACGCGGGGCTGACAGAGACCGGCATCATCGCCGCAGACCGGCGGAAGAAAAAGGAAGATGTCAATGATAATCTGGTCGTGAAGGTTACGCTGAAGGCGGATGGAAATGTGGAGAAGGCTGTGATCGGCTCTGTCGCTGAGATGGTTTATGTCTATGGCGATGAAGCGCGGCTGAGGGAGATCTTCGAAGCTCCCAGCCTCCAGATGGTATCCTTCACCATCACGGAGAAGGGCTATGCGCTCCATGACGCGGCGGGCGCTCTTCTGCGGGAGGTGGCCGAAGATCTTGCGAAGACTCCGGAGGAAGCCTCCACCTATATGGGAAAACTGACTGCGCTGCTGCTTGCGCGGTACCGGAAGAACGCTGCCCCGCTGGCAATGGTCAGCATGGACAACTGTTCCCACAACGGGGACAGGCTCAGGGAAACGGTTCTGTGCTTCGCGAAGGCATGGGGGGATGAAGGCTTTGAAAGCTGGCTGAGGGAAAAGGTCAGCTTCCCGTGGTCGATGATTGATAAGATCACGCCGGGGCCGGACGCTGCCGTGGCGAACATGCTGGAAAAGGATCAGCTTCCTCAGGGAACGCCCTTTGTGAACGCGGAGGAGAGCGAGTACCTGGTGATCGAGGATGATTTTCCGAATGGCCGCCCGGCGCTGGAGAAGGCTGGAATCTATTTTACGGACAAAGAGACGGTGGATAAGGTGGAGCGCATGAAGGTCTGCACCTGCCTCAACCCCCTGCATACGGCGCTTGCCGTATACGGCTGCCTTCTGGGATTTGCCCATGTCTGGCAGGAGATGAAGGACGAGGATCTGAGGAGGATGGTGGAGATCATCGGCTACAGGGAAGGGCTGCCTGTTGTGGCTGACCCCGGCATCATCCGTCCCAGGGATTTTATCGATACTGTGGTAAATGAACGTATCCCGAATCCGTTCCTGCCTGATACCCCGCAGCGGATCGCTGCCGATACATCCCAGAAGCTGCCGATCCGCTTCGGCCAGACGATCAAGGCCTATCTTGCGTCGGATGTGCTGGATGTGCAGGATCTGAAGCTGATCCCCCTGGTGCACGCAGGCTGGCTCCGCTATCTGATGGGGGTGGATGACGAGGGCAATGCCTTTGTGCCGTCTCCCGACCCGCTGCTGGAAACGGCCAGGGCTTATGTTTCGGATCTTCGCCTGGGTGATCGGCCGGATGCCAGGAAGCTTGAACCGCTGCTTCGCAATACGACGATCTTCGGAGTGGACCTGGTGGAGGCTGGCCTTGCGGACCGGGTGATCGGTTACTTCGGGGAACTGCTGGAAGGGACAGGCGCTGTCCGACGGACGCTGCACAAGTATACGTCATAGGCATGAAATGAATGCGGTGCAGGAACTGAAACAATACAGGAAAGCATAAATACAGGAAAGCATAACAAGCTTTTGGAAGCTACATAAAAAACTCAGGATCCTGACCGCCGGGATTCCTGAGTTTTTTGTGTAGGAGGATGTATCAGGGACGT
>CAMJIC010000214.1 GCA_946405675.1 uncultured Clostridia bacterium | reverse complement strand
CCGGTGTAAATGCCCTCAGACTCAACAAGGTACCAGTCGCCCTTGTCTTCTTCCGTCAGCTTGTCGCCCTTCCCGTCCTGGGAATTGTTCGTGTACATATAGACACCCATGTTGACCATGGCCGGAGCGGACGCGGAATTGACTGCGTAGGTATCCGTAATGTGGCCGGAAGGATTCACCGTGCCCGAGAGGACATCTGCAACGCCGAGGAATCCAACCATGCCGGGTTCTCCCGTCCAGAGGATCGCGCCGATCTCATCATCATTCTTCAGATCCTCGATCTCGATGGGGTTATCCGCGTTGATCAGGACGATGACCTTCGTGCTGTGCTCCTTGGCCAGCGCGATCATGGCCTTCTCATTCTCGGAAAGCGCAAGGGGACGCTCAAAGCTGTCCTCTTCATTGACGCTCTTCATGCCCGGATTGTAATCCGCCGCCTCAGAGCTGTCCCGGGAAAGCACAACCACAGCAGCTGTGTCATCCGCGCTCTTGAGGACTTTATCCTTATAGATGCTCTCCGGCGCTTCACCAACGTTGTAGCCGGAGGGGTTCTCATAGGTCTTCCCGAAAGAAGGCTGCAGGGCATGCCCGCCCTTTCTTCCGTAGGTTCCATTGACATCCTCACTCTGATAGAGCTTCAGCATGTCTTCGTTCAGCGTAAAGCCGCGCTCCTGCAGCGCATCCACGATGCCGTACTGCTTCTGTCCCCCTTCTTTGTCAATCGAGACAGAAGAGCCGATCATGCCGCCCAGAGTCGGATTGACGGAATTCAGTCCCCAGAGCGTCACCTTCTCTGACCCGGTGTCAAGCGGAAGCGTCTGGTTCAGGTTCTTGAAAAGGACGGCTCCTTCCGAAGCAATCTCCGCCGCCAGCGCTTCCTTCGCTTCAACCAGATCCTTCAGGCTGGAGAACTCGGATTTAAAATAGATCGAATCCTTCTTTTCTCCGTCTGCAGTTTCCACTACCTTGTAACTGGTCAGTCCCAGGCGCGTGTTGATGATTGCGGCATTGCTGCGCACGATCGCAGACCCGCCTGCACTGATCGCAAGCAGGCTGGCGGAAAGTGCGGCCAGACCACGCCACGGACCGGTATTCGGTTGTCTTTTAGCCATACTACCCCTCCCTCTGTAAAGGTCAGCAGTTTACATGTTCACACAATACGGCTATGATACCGAATCCGGTCCGCTTTTTTTCAAGTATTTCGCAAATGGTAGCAATTCTGTCGTGAATGGTCATTCCTACCTACGTGATTGATTTTTGAGCTGTGCAATCGGATGAAAAGACAGGCAAGATGTGCAAGTGATTCAGCGACAGCTCCTTAGCCAGATCATTGGCGTACAGCTCCACGCGTGGCAATAGCTGTTCACGATCTTCCCTCCGTAAGGAGATGCCTCCGGATCCTCCGGATCCCAGGTCTCCCAGAAGGTATCGGCTCCCCTTTCCACCATGCTGCCCCAGTAAGAACGGATATGCTCCCTGGCCTGTTCCTTCAGGCCGGTCTCCATGAGTGCTTCCGTATAATAGTGATGCATGTACGGCGCCGCCATCCGGAACGGCTGAAGGAAGCGTCCGGAATCCTCCATGAGCTTCCTGGCCTGCTCAGGCGAAGGCACCCTGGCAAGCACCATCCACACCTGGGTCGCAATCGCCCGCTGACCGCCGCAGACAAAGCACTGCTCCTGCGGATCCCAGAAATGCTCCATGGCGCTTTCCCGCAGCCAGTCCGCCTGCCGTCTCAGCTCCTGCGCCTTCTCTTTATCTCTCCTTCGCTCCGCCAGCCGAATCGCGTATCTCATCGCATAGATCAAAACTGCCTGGGCGCAGGCGCGCTTGTCAAGCCCGTCGCACCAGTCCACAAAGGCCGCAGCTCCCGCCTCCTCCTGTACCAGGCCGTCAGGCGTGCATTTCTCCAGAGAAAGATCGATCTGCTGCATGGCGGTTTCATACAGATCCTCCAGGGTCTGCGTGTCACCGCTTTCCTCCATATATTCCTCCAGGGTCACCGGAAAGAACAGGGAATAATCAAAGAACCAGGTATCATCCGCCACAGGTTCCGGATCGGTAAAGACACAGGCGCTCACCCTCCCGTCCGGAAAACGGGTGCCCGCAAACAGGTACAGGCATCGTTTGACCAGATCCAGATTCCGGAAGCTGAAATAATCCGCGAGAGCCTGAAGACGGAAGTCTCCCAGCCACAGCCGCCGGTCTCGCTTGGGTCCGTCCTCGAACACATCCTGCATGCAGTTCGCCAGCGTGCGCAGGCAGACCCGCTCGATCCGCGCTTCCATCGTCCCCGGCCTGCTGCACAGCTGAATGGCAGAGTCATCCGCGGAGGTCTCATACAGGCATTTTGCCCCCTTCACCACCAGCCGGTACTTCGGCGATGTATCCAGCACCGTGATCTTCACATAACGAAATGCATACCGCCTCGGAAGCCGGAGATGTGCAGGAAGCACATCCACATGGATCATCTCCTCCTGGATCCAGCTGCGGGACAGCCACCCATCATAAGCGCTGCTGTCCTCCAACAGCTCCTCAAACACTTCCGCAAGCTGCAGCTTCAGGAACGCCGGTGCATCCGGATGGCTCCCCTCACCGGCAAGCTCCAGGCTCAGGTATCCCGTAAAATGATTCCCAAAGTCCAGGCAGAGATTCTGCCCCCGCCCCAGCGCCAGGCTTCCGGCAGACTCCAGGTCCAGCCCTTCCCTCTGCAGCCTTCCATCCTCATCCTGATGCAGGATACACGCGCCCGCCGGCCCCACCTCAGTGCACCGGAGCGGCCTGCGCAGCTCCTGCGCCTTCTCCAGCAGCCTCTCATCATTCAGCGGCTGAAAATTCTCAATAATCGTATACAGTTCCATCTTTCCACCTTTTCTTAATTTGCTGTCACTGCGCGATTCCTCTTGTTTGCACTTTCTGAAATCCGATTATATGTTACAAGTCACACCCCCGCCAGCGTAACTGCCCACTTCCCGGCTGGTCAGGC
>CAMJIC010000213.1 GCA_946405675.1 uncultured Clostridia bacterium | reverse complement strand
CCATAGCCTGACCAGCCGGGAAGTGGGCAGTTACGCTGGCGGGGGTGTGACTTGTTACTCGTGACCTGAAGCAGTTTCTCATGCGACGATATTTTTCATCCACACATTCTTCCTGACCAGGATATATCCGATCACGCATTTGATCAGGTCCGCAGCGTGGACGATGGCAAAGATTGCGATGACATGGAGGCTTGTATACCTGCTGAGCAGATATGCGAGGGGGACGCTGACCACACACATGAAAACACTGTCAAAGATAAATGTCACAACCGTCTTCCCGCCGGACCGGATCGTGAAATACGCGGAATGCAGGAATGCCTCTTTTGGGGTTGTCAGTCCCATCACGATCAGGAACAGGGTCGCGAGATGCCTGGCTTCCGGATTGGTATTGTATAGCTTTGGGAACAGCGGAGCCGTCAGGACCATTGCCACCATCACACAGCATCCGATCATGACAGAGGTCGCTATGATCTTCGTATCCGTGTCCTTTGCCTCTTTCATTTTCCCTGCGCCAAGAAGCTGTCCGACGATGATCGCCACCGCGTCTCCCATCGCAATGAAGGAGATATTGAATACGTTATTGATCGTGTTGGCGATATTCTGCCCTGCCACCACATTCAGTCCCCTGAGGGAGTATGCCTGATTCAGGAGGAAGATGCCGGTTGCCCACAATGTCTCATTGACCAGCAGGGGAGCTCCGGTGAGGAAGAACTTCTTCACCACCGGAAGCGGGATCTTCAGGGACCGGTAGACGCCCTTGATGTAGGTGTGTACCTGTCCATGGGTGTGCAGCCAGATCACAATGATCAGGCATTCCACGACTCTTGAAATGCCTGTCGCGATCGCCGCCCCATATACGCCAAGCTCGGGAAAACCGAATTTCCCATAGATCAGGAGATAATTGAATACCAGGTTGACTAAGACCGCGGCCATCCCTGCACGCATGGGAACAACCGTCTCCCCGCATTCCCTGAGGGTGCTGGAATAGGTAAAGCTGAAAGATACAAGAGGCATGGAGAAGCAGATGATCTGGAGGTATCCCATCGCATACTTCATAGTGGCCTGGAGATCCCCGCCGTCGCTGCTCTCATTCAGGTACAGGCCGATCAGGTTCGATCCGAACAGCTGCAGGATCACGATCGCTGCTGCCGTGATTATCAGTCCAAGCAATAGCTTATAGCGGAATGTATGCTGGATCCCCCGGTCGTCCTTATATCCGAAATACTGCGCCGTAAAGATCCCGGCCCCGGACATTGCGCCGAACAGACACAGGAAATAGATGAATATGATCTGGTTGACGATCGCCACGCCGGACATCTGCTCCGTCCCGACACGCCCTACCATAATGTTGTCGAGAAGGTTCACAAAATTCGTGATCCCGTTCTGGATCATGATCGGAATGGCAACCTTGAAAAGCATCCGGTAAAATGCTTTGTCGCCAATGTATTTATTCCTGAAACGTCCCATTTTCTACCGTCTCCTGATATCGTGATCAAATCGTTGAACGCCACATCTGCCGGCCCCCGATGGTGAGATCGTGGCCTGTAATATCAAATCTGTCCGTATACTATATCGGTTTCTCCTCTTCTTTTCAAGACATAAGCGGACTGCCAAAACAGGCAGCCCGCTTATGTCATTCATGATCATGGATGAAAAGCTCTGTTCACAGCGGATGGATCAGACAACGGGAGCGGAACACCCCTCGGGAATCAACCAGCATGCGAAAGGCAACCATCCTGTAAAAATGTTGTAACTGTTCAGAACCTGTTCTGAACAGTTACGCATCGGGCGATGCTTCGCATCCTGAATCGCCCGATGCCACTTAATATACACTTTCATACGCCCTCAGCAGCAAGTGCTTCGGGCTGTCCTGAACAGTAACAAAATGTTTACCATAAAAATGTGAAACCGTCACACGAAATGTTAACCATCACACGACGAGGAAGAACTTGATCAGGAACAGGATGGAAATGATATAGGTAAGGACCGAAACCTCTTTTCCTTTCCCATCCAGAAGCTTGATCACGGAGTAGGAGATCATCGCGATTCCGATGCCGTGCCCGATGGAGCCGGAGATCGGCATGGCGAGGAGCATCAGGGAGACCGGCGCCATCTGGGAGATATCGTTCCAGTCGATCTTCTGCAATCCGCCGAGCATGACAACGCCCACATAGATCAGCGCGGCTGATGTGGCCGGAGCCGGGATCAGGGCGGCGATCGGCGCAATGAACATACAGCACAAAAACAGGATCCCTGATGTCAGTGCAGTCAGCCCTGTCCTTCCTCCTGCTTCTACGCCGGAAGCAGACTCGACGAATGTGGTGACTGTGGATGTTCCAGTCAGGGAGCCCGCGACGGTTCCCACAGCATCGGAAAGCAATGCTTCCTTCATCTTCGGCATCTGCCCGTCATCGTCCACCATGCCGGCACGGCTTGCGGTCCCCACCAAGGTCCCGATCGTGTCAAACATATCGATCATGCAGAATGTGATGATCAGGGTAACAGCCGTAAAAATCCCGATCCGGAAGAAATCCCCGAAGTCAAACTTGAACAATGTCAGCTCCGCCATGTCCTTTATAGGCGGCACAAAGGAAGCACCCATCAGGGAAGCGAAGGGATTGGTCTTCATGAAGATGGCTTCCCCGGCCCAGTAAATGACCGATGAGACGAACATCCCTCCGAGCACCGCTGCCTTGATTCCTCTCTGATTCAGGAATATGATGACAAACAGGCCTACGAACATGGTCACGACGCTCAATACCATCTGCGTATAGCCGCTCCCCATCTGTTCCCTCGCAAGCTTTGGCGTCAGGGCGCCGAAGAAATGCGCCATCACGTAAAACGGTCCTCCATTCTCTGAATAGACGCCTGCATTGGAGCCCAGGCCGATATTCAGGAGCATCAGCCCGATCGCCGGGGAGATGCCGAGACGGATCGGCAGTGGGATCGCGCGTACGATCTTCTCCCGGATATTGAGCACGGAAAGGATCAGGAATACGACACCTTCAATCAGGATGATGCAAAGGGCTGCCCGAAACGAGACCAGGTATGTCGTGCCGCCCTTCAATCAGGATGATGCAAAGGGCTGCCCGAAACGAGACCAGGTATGTCGTGC
>CAMJIC010000212.1 GCA_946405675.1 uncultured Clostridia bacterium | reverse complement strand
AAGGGGGCACTGTTATGGATGCGTCAGAAAGAGGCTCTATGAAGAGGAGGAAATCGAATTATGGTGGCAATATGGGGGACTTATCCTGATTTTCTGGAGATATACCGGCTTCTTGACGCGGAAGAAAGGAAAGAAGTCTGCTTTGTGGTTTCCGGTAAAAGACAGCTGGAAAAATACAGAGACCGGTTTACCGTCATTGACTCTGAGCAGCTTACCGGGGAGCAGGTTGAAAGACTGATCATCCCTTTATTTGAAATGCGCATGGTCAATGATATTGTGTGGAATGTATTACGCCATACAGATCTGAAGGCAGATCAGATCTGGATCATGGATCCTGCAGGACTTTTGAGGGAGATCAAAAAATATGGCTCAATGAAGGGGGTTCTTGGCTGCGGAAAGCTTCCCTATATTACCGGACTGGAATATGATGTGGTATCTCATTGCAATCTCAACTGCAGGGGATGCTGCCATTTTTCTCCGATCGCGGAGCCGGGATTCGGAGATCCGGCAGTTTTTCAGAAGGATCTTGCCCGTCTCCATGAGCTGGTCGATGAGATCGGCGAAATCCGTCTGGTGGGCGGTGAGCCGCTGCTTTGCGATAATCTGACAGAATACATAGAGGCTGCGCATACAGTATTTCCGGATTCAAAAATCAATGTTTTTACAAATGGCATACGCCTGGGCAGCATAAATGACGATTTAAAAGACTGTATGAAAAAGAATGGCGCAGTATTCAGTGTATCTCTTTATCCGCCGGTGATGGGTTATGTAAAGGGAATGATCAAAAAGCTTGAGGCAGAAGGAATCTGCTTTGCCCGGGATTATATTATGCCGTATTTCAGCGCGTGGATCAATCCGGCCGGTGATTCCGATCCGGAGGCATCGGCAGCTTCCTGTCTGATTCCTCTTTGCTATGCAATCGATCAGGGGAGGCTCTACAGATGCAGCACGGAAAGTAAGATCAGGGTATTTGAAAAGCATTATCAGCCTGATTTGGGTTTTCCAAAAGGAGGCATCGATCTTTATGATTCCTCCCTGACGGCGTCAAAGCTTGCTTCCTACCTGCTGTCTCCGGTAGAGATGTGCCGCTTCTGCGGCCCGGTGAGAACGTTCCCTTGGGAACGGGCAGGGAAAAATCCGTCTCCTGAGGATTGGTACGGAAATGGGAGATCATGAAGCCTGAAAGGAAAAGGATACGAGGATGAGAGATGTCCTGGATATTGCATATGCGTCAGACCATACCTATATGTTCTTTTGCTGTGTTTCGGTTTTTTCACTGATGCAGAACGTGCCGCCCCACAAAAGGGTAAGGCTCCATCTTCTGACAGATGAAAGCTTTTGCAGGGAGGATGAGTGTCTGCTTCAGTTCCTGCGGGAGCGTTTTGCAAATCTGGAGATCCTCTTATCTCCCGTATCGGAACAGGCTTTTGAAGAGCGGGATTTCAAAGGCTCCCTCTGGTCAAAGGCTGCCTGTTACCGGCTGATCCTGCCCGACCTTCTGCCCGATGTGGAGCTTTGCCTGTATATGGATTCGGATACCCTCGTCGTGGGGGATCTGACACCGCTTTGGGAAACCGATATGACAGGGTATTGCCTGGCCGGTGTTTTTGAGGATATTGCTCCGGTTCGCTCCCATACGTTAGGAAACCGTATTCCGGGTATCTCAAACTACGTCAATTCAGGAGTCCTGCTGATGAATCTGGCGCTCATGCGGCGGATGGATATTCAGAACAGACTGCTGCAGGGCATATCGGATTATCTGGTAGTGGATCAGGATCTGCTCAATGTCATCTGCTATGACTCGATCCGTCTTCTGCCTCCGGAGTACAACTGTATTCCGGGCGTTCATGTTGAAAGGCCAAAGATCCTCCATTTTCTGATGCGGGATTATATCAGGCCCTGGAAGAACCGCCGCGCCCGGGGAAGTGAGGCATGGTGGCGCCTGGCGGAAGAGTTCCGGGCGCTTTATGATCTGGAAAAGCTTCGGAGGGAAGCCGACTGGTATCAAAGGGGCAGCATATTGGCAATGTTTCGCAGATGTGCCGACTTTGACAGGGTCTATGTGGTGGGATCCGGGTCAGACGCTGACCGGATTGCCCGCGCCCTGCGGCTTGGAAAATGCAGGGGGCTGAAAGGAACGCTTTTGGAAGATGGAAGCGTTGATTCTGTGGCCGGTACGCTCCTGATCGTTGCTTCACGGAAAAAGAAGATACCAGTTCTTGACCGGTTTTTCGCAGAAGGCGGATCACAGGAACAGCTCTTCTTTTTTGAACGGCGTCCGGTTTCCTACTATAATCTGGTATCCTCATCGTGCAGAAGAGAGGTTTATGGGGAACTGCTGATGTGGGAATTCGGTGTGGATGCCAGAGGAGTGGCATCTCTTCCGGCTCTGCTTGAAATCAATGCAGCAAGGTACCCTGATCAGGAAGCCCTGATCTTTCAGGATGCCGGCTCCCGCAGGTCTGTCTCCTGGCGCGCGCTCAACAAAATGGCGAATCGCCTGGCGAACCGGCTTATCTCCCGGAAAACCCCGAGGGGGGCGGTGGTTGAAGTGCCCGCAAGGTTCCCGGCGGATCCGGAGGGGATGGCCGTCATTCTGGGGATCATCAAGGCCGGATGCGCAGTCTGTCCGGCGGATGAAAGCATCCAACCTGTCAATGTGATAAAAGCAGACGTTTCAAAAATGATAGAAGAAGACATTTCAAATGCTATAAAAGCAGACGTTTCGGTGCCGGGAAGTGAGTGGATTTCTGATCAGGCGCCCGCTGCGGAGGCGCTTCCGGATGAAACGGCTCTGATTCTTGACGGTATGTCTCTTACAAACCGGCAGCTGTGTGATGGGGCCGAAGGAGTGCGGCGCCGGATTGGCTGGCATGAAGGGGACAGGCTTCTCATTTGCCATGAAGCGTCTTCAGGCGACTGGCTGGAAAGGCTGTTGAGGGAGCTGGCAGCAGCCATGGCCCCGGGAAGGGGGACCGTAATTCTTTCCAAGGCACAGCCCGGTGAGATCTGGGAGCTTGCAAAGGAGGAAAAGGCAACTCTGCTCAGCCTTGATGATGCCGTGCTGGATGGGGTAATGAAGGATCTGGAAAAAAGGAGCGTCCAGACAACTGGATGCGCTGTAGATACATCGGCTGTCAGGATGATACTGACATCATCAGACATTTCCGCCAAATGGCAGAAACTCATCCCGCACATTCCTTTCAACGGACAGGGGTTTGACGGGATGTTCCGGTATGACAGCGAGTGGTATGTCTAAGAGATG
>CAMJIC010000211.1 GCA_946405675.1 uncultured Clostridia bacterium | reverse complement strand
CAGCAGATGAGCGTTTGGACAAGTCAGATGTACAAGTTATTCTGTAACAGATCCATAGGGTATCTTGAGAAATTGAAAGGAGTTTGCGTCCGTGCTACAATCTCCCGGAGGGAGGTGGAAAGGATGAAAAATATGCCGACAGCTGACGAACAGGCAACGAAAGAAATTGATATCTATGCAATGCTCCAGAGAATCAAGGCAGACAGCAAAGAAGAAAACCCTGCCCTTGAGTATGAAATCAAAATTTCAGAAGCAAAGCTTCATACACTTGGAGTAAATGCAGAGAATCTGAAGAAATAAGGAGCTGCTCAAGATTGGGCAGGATTGATTTTGCAATGCAATCTGCTTTATAATGATAGAAGAAAAAAGACCCAAGAGCGCCGATTTACTCCGTATGCAGCGGTTCGGCATGACAGAGCAGGAGCATGTTGTTTTTCAAGCCGGACGCAGTTGATAAGGAGGAATGAGATCGTATGAAGTATCGTCAATTTGGAAAGCTTGGCATTACAGGATCGGCTTTTGGCCTGGGATGCATGCGTTTTAACGGGAAAGCTTCAGGGGATTCGGTGATCGACGAAGAAAAGGCGATTGCGTTGATCCGCAGGGCGATCGACGGGGGTGTCACCTATATGGATACGGCCTACGTCTATCTGGACAGGACATCAGAGATCGTTCTGGGGAAGGCCCTTCAGGATGGCTACCGGGATAAGGTGACGATTGCGACGAAGATGCCGACAGAATGGGTTCATAACCGTGAGGAGATGGAGAATCTTCTGGAAAATGAGCTTACGAAGCTTCAGACAGATCATATTGATTTTTATCTGATGCATGGGATTGATCGAAAGAAATGGGAATATTTCAAGTCCATCGGAGCCCCGAAGTTTTTCGAGGAGAAGAAGCGGGAAGGAAAGATCCGGTACAAGTGTTTTTCCTTCCATGGGCCGTATGAAGAATTTGAATATATCCTGAAGGATTATGACTGGGACATGGTTCAGATCCAGTATAATTTCATGGATGTGGAGAATCAGGCTGGGAAGAAGGGACTGGAGCTTGCCGGCAGCATGGGGATCCCGGTCGTGATCATGGAGGGCCTGTTGGGCGGAAGGCTGGCGAAGGCACCTGCCAATGTCCAGGCACTCTATGACAGCTTTCCGGTCAGGCGCAGTCCGGTGGAATGGGCGTTCCGCTGGCTGTGCGACCATCCCCAGGTCGCTACGGTTCTTTCCGGCTGCAATGAGGCAGAGCAGATTGATGAGAACCTGCGCATTTTTGACACGGCCGAGCCGGGCATCATGACAAAAGAGGAGCGGGAGCTGATGGATCGTGTGCGCCAGGCTTACCTGGACCGCACGAAGATCGGATGCACCGGCTGCCGTTATTGCATGCCATGTCCGAACGGAGTGGATATTCCGGGGATGTTTGCAGCCTGGAACAGGGCTGGTCTGTATGAAACGGATCCAAAGAACGATTTTGACCTTCAGCAGATTGTATCCAGGGATGAGACGGCGCGTCATTGTGTGGAGTGCGGCGCATGTGAAGCGGCATGTCCGCAGCACCTGCCGATCATCGAAAGCCTGAAGGAAGCACAGGCATTCCTTGGTGTTTGAGTATTTGGATCAGGATAAGAGGCTGCCGCAGCATCGCGTTGCGGCAGCCTCTTGACCGTATGTCTATGGAAACGTTATGGCTGGCCTGCAGTGGTTGTCTGGCAGGCGCTTAGAGCTGCTGGGAGAATGACTTTACAGCTCGCACAGGCTGTACATGTGATTCTGCGAAGCTTTCTGGTGAGATTGTTCTTGCCGCCGGCGGGAAATCCCGTGTATCGGGCAGGCGGGGAACAGGGAACAGGGTGCAGATTGCGGAGGGCATAGAATGAGCGACACAGAGAAGATACTGCAATTTTGTACAAATCTGGTGAAGGAGATGGTTGTCAGCGGCGCAAATCTTGAGCGTGTCGAGATCGCGGCTACCCTGATCTGCCGTGCTTATGGGATGAAGGATGTGAGCCTGTTCCTGCTGAGCACGCATATGTCCATCAGTGCAGTCGGAAATGACGGGACTTATGTGATCCGCCAGGTCACCATACCGCCAGCTTCGATCCATCTGGAAAAGTTGAAGCAGCTGAACAGGCTCTCTTATACGGTGGTATCCGAAAAGCCGTCCCCCGATGATCTGCCGGGCCTGCTTCGGAAGGCATGCAGGGGAAAGGGATACCCGGCATGGGGGATTACAGCGGCACGTGTCCTTGCGATGGTAAGCCTGTGCCTGATCTTCGGAGGAAAGGCTCCGGAAGCCGTGATCATTGTATTTGTCACGATCCTGGCGGAATACATCACAAAAGGGATGGGAAGGCTGGATATCAACAGGCTGATCTCCAGCGGCATTACGATGTGTATTACCACAATCGTGATCATGGTCTTATATACGGCTGGCCTGTGCCGGAATCCCAAGGCATTGATCATTACGGTCACGATGATCTTCCTTCCCGGAATCCCGCTGGCCAACGCTGTCCGCAATCTTTTGTGCGACCATGAGATGAACGGCATATTGCAGCTGATGAGGATCGTCATCGAGACCACGGCGCTGGGCGTGGGGATTGTGATCGGAATCTATTTCTTCCGGGGCGAAGGAGGGCTTGGCGGTCTGGATATGGAGGCGGTCAGTGAGCCCCTCCTGCTTCTTTTGATGTCGTTTCTGGCATCCGTTGGTTTTGCGGTTGTGTTTGAGATCCCGCCCCATGACCTGTGGCTTGCAGGGGCAGGAGGCGTGCTGACCAGGATTGTGCTGATCTGCCTTCCGGGTATCGTGCCGTACAGGATCATCTATACGGGAGTTGCAGCGCTTACGGCTGCTTTGTATGCGGAATTCCTTGCGGGCAGACGGAAGGATCCCTCCACTTATTTTGTCTATCCGGCGATCATTCCTCTGATTCCGGGAGATCTGTTTTATTATGCGATCGGGGAGATGATCTACAGCAACTGGGACAAAGCTGCCGGTTTTGGATACCAGTGCATCCTTGCGCTTGCCGGCATGAGCATAGGGTTTGTTGTCAGTTCTTCTGTCAGTCATTATATGCGGAAGATGCGTCACGGAATCCGGCGGGGCAGGAATGCAGTGCCCGGCCATTCAGAACGGTCAGGCGGCGGACAGTGATTATTATCCCACTGGCTGGGGTGTGGGCTTGTTGTCCCGTGGTTACAAGTCACGCCCCTGCCAGTGTTACTGTCCACTGCCCGGCTGGGCAGGCTATGGATTGCACGAGGAGGGCATCCGCAG
>CAMJIC010000210.1 GCA_946405675.1 uncultured Clostridia bacterium | reverse complement strand
GGTAAGGAGCTGTTCAGAAATAACTTGTACATATGACGCAGGACAAACGTTCATATGCAAGGAGGAAAACGCAGCCGTAGCGGGGATTCGGCATGAGGTGGCACCGGCTTTAGCCGGTGACGGAGTCCTGATGCCATGTACGGCGAAGCTTTCCAACGCAGCAGATGAGCGTTTGGACAAGTCAGATGTACAAGTTATTCTGTAACAGATCTTAACTGTTCAGAACAGGTTCTGAACAGTTACGCATAAGATTGGATTGTCAGATGCCTGGCATGATAATACGCTGCAAAATCGATAAAAGCGGGCAGGGAAGATGCTTCCCTGCCCGTAAATCATATTCACCTTGCGGCCTTGCGCAGGCAGTCCATTGCTGCCTGGATATATCCGTTGTCAACCTCGGCAAATGCTCCTTCGTCCGCCTTCTCTGAATAGGACGGCTCGATCGGAATCCGCCCCGCGAGGGTCAGTCCTGTTTCCTTCGCGATCTCTTCAATGCGGCTCTTCCCAAATACCTCAATCTTCCTGCCGCAGTCCGGGCATTCCAGATAGCTGTAATTCTCGATCAGGCCCAGCACCGGGACATCCATTGCTTTTGCCATGTTCAGCGCCTTGGTCACGATCATGCGGACCAGATCCTGCGGGCTTGTGACGATGAAGATCCCGTCCACGGGGAGGGACTGGAATACCGTCAGCGGCACGTCCCCGGTTCCCGGAGGCATGTCGACAAGCAGGTAATCCAGCTCTCCCCACACAACATCCGTCCAGAACTGCTTGACGACGCCTGCAATGACGGGACCTCTCCAGATCACTGCCTGCTCCGGATCCTCCATGATCAGATTCAGGCTCATCACCTTGATCCCATTCTGCGTGACCACGGGAAGGATCTGTGTTTCGCTGAGCGCCTCCGCAGGACCGGTCAGGCCGTACATCTTCGGAATAGACGGACCGGTAATGTCCGCGTCAAGAATCCCCACGCGGGCACCGGACTTCGCAAGCGCATTTGCCAAAGAAGCCGTCACAAGGGACTTTCCTACGCCGCCCTTACCGGATACTACCCCGATCACATGCCTGATATTGCTCTCAGCATTCTGCTCCACACGAAAGGATGCAAATCCTCCGCCTTTGCTGGGGCATCCTTCACAGCTCTCTCGCGAGCAGCTGGACGCGCTGGAACATGTCTGATCTTTGTCTGCCATAATTGTTCTCCTCCTGTCACTCTTCTAAACTTAGGATCATCTGTCGCGAAATAACCTGCACATCCTGCTTGTCTTTTCATCCGATTGCACAGCTCAAAAATCAATCACATAGCCCGCTATGCTCATAATTTTTGAGCTGCGCCCCCGGATGCAAATCCTGCGCAATCTGCACAAGTTATTTGCGTCAGCTCCTTAAATAACGCGTGTCGCTTCCCTCAGCCATTCCTTCTCTTCCCCCGCAAGATACGGCGAAATCTTCTCCCAGACCAATGCATGGTACTCATTGAGCAGGTGCTTTTCCCTGTCTGTCAGAAGCTCCGGCACAACGGCATCCAGCTCCCACGGGACAAGGGTCAAATGCTCAAAATGCAGGAACTGGCCGTATTCATTTTTCTCGTCCTTCACACACAGCATCACATTCTCACAGCGCACGCCGAACTTCCCCTCCAGATAGAAGCCCGGTTCATTCGTCGTGATCATGCCCTCTTCCATCACGCAGGGATTCACCCGGTGAGGCCAGGTCTTATAGCTGAAGCTGTTCGGTCCCTCATGGACATTCAGCAGGAATCCGACTCCGTGGCCGGTTCCATGATTATAATCCATCCCGATCTCCCACAACGGCTGCCTGGCCAGATAGTCCAGCGAAGTGCCGCTGCATCCATGCAGGAATTTCACGGCGCCGAGGTTCAGGTGGCCTTTCAGGATCCGGGTATAAAACTCTTTTTCCTCCTGCGTCAGCTTTCCGCAGGCGATGGTGCGCGTGATATCTGTCGTCCCCTCCAGATACTGTCCGCCCGAATCAAGGAGCAGGAAGCTTTCCGGCTTCAGCGCCAGATTTGACTCTTTGGTGGGGCTGTAATGCACAATCGCGCCGTGGGGGCCGTAGGATGCGATGGTCTCAAAGCTTGGCTCGAGAAAATGCTCCTGCTCGCTGCGCAGCGCGAGCAGCTTGTCCACCACATCCAGCTCAGTGACCGGATGAGCCGGGTCATATTCCTTCATCTGCTGCTTCAGCCAGAAAATAAACCGGGTGACGGCGACACCGTCCTTGACGTGGGCTTCCCTCATGTGCCGCACCTCCACCGGATTCTTCACCGCCTTCATGAGGATCGACGGGTTCGCCCGGGAAATGCGCTCCGCCCTGGCGAGGCTTGTCCAGAGGGTGTCATTCACGCTGGCAGGGTCGAGCAGTACACGGCTTTTTTCCGGTATCCTGGCTGCGCTGTCATAGACCTCGCCATAAGGTCTCAGCTCCACGCCGTCCTTTTCCAGCGCACGCACGATCGATTCTTCAAAAGCCTGACGATTTGCAAAGAGCACTGCCCGTTCCTTTGTCACCTCCAGATAGGACAAAAACACCGGATTATACAGGACATCATTTCCCCGGAGGTTCAACAGCCACGCGATGTCATCCAGCGACGCGATCAGATGGTAATCACAGTCCTCTTTCTCCATCGCCCCGCGCAGCTCCTTCAGCTTATCCGCGCGGCTCTTTCCGGCATATGTAATGTCCAGCTCAAATACCTTCGTGCAGGACATCGCCGGGCGGTCTTCCCAGATCCGTCCCACCAGATCGATCGGGCCGTCTGCAGGATCCGGATTCCTGTCCCCGGAAGCCGGGTCCGCTTTCCGGGCACTGTTCCTGCAAAGAATCCCCTTTTTCGTAAGTGCCTTACGGAGCTTTTCTCCTTTGGCCGCAGTCATGCAACGCCCATCATACCCCAGCACATTCCCCGCGGCAAGGTGCTTCTCCAGGAATTCCTCAATCGTGGGAACGCCTTCCTCACCGATCTTCATCAGCTCGATCCCGCTGCCCGCAAGCTCCTGGCCTGCCTGCAGGAAATACCTGCCGTCCGTCCACAGGTAAGCGCCGTCCATCGTCACCAGCGCGGTTCCGGCCGATCCTGTAAAGCCCGTCAGCCAGGCTCTGCATTGAAAATAATCACCTACATATTCCGATCCATGGAAATCATCTGTCGGCACCAGCCACGCATCGATTCCCTCCCCGCGCATGCAGCAGCGCAGCGCGTCCAGTTTTTCAGGTACTGTCATAATCCGTGTCATTCCTCCTGCCAGTTTTCTGTGTCATACATTCTTATCATAGATCGCCTTCAGACCGGTCAGCAGCAGGGCATCGTC
>CAMJIC010000209.1 GCA_946405675.1 uncultured Clostridia bacterium | reverse complement strand
TCGTAGATCGGAATGTGAGACTGATGCCGGGAAACCGGCCAGGGGAAGACATGGCGGAAATCGGGAAAGCGCAGGAAGGACCTGCCGGTGAAATGCCGGGAACTGAAGAATCCGGGATGACGGTGTCAGGAACAGGTGCCCCTGGTTTGGAAATTCCAGGAACGAAAGCCCCGGGGCTTGACATTCCGGAATCGAAAGCACCAGGGCCGGAAATGCCGGAAGGCGAGAACGCGGATGGAAGAGGCCTTGATCTTGGCAGATACTTTGTCGTCCGGACCAATGCCTCAGGAGATGTTGAATTCAGCGATCTGACACATCATGCGGATATTACAGAAGAAGAAATGACCGCGCTGGTCAATGCGGCAGGAGTCGGGTTTGCGCCAGAATCAGCGGGGGAGACAGAATCGGCAGAGGAGAAGGAATCGGCAGGGGAGCCAGAATCAGCTGGAGAGACGGAAACAGAGCCTATGAACGAAATGAAGGAGGGCGGCAAAGGGATCGGTATGGCTCCGAAGCCGCCTGCTGCGGTGGAAGGGGTTGCGCCAATAGAAGAAAGGGGACGTATCGATGGATATCTGTATTATGCCATGCAGCAGCCGGATGGATCGATATGTTACGCATTTCTGGATGTAAAGAGGGAACGTACATCCATTCTGCGCATTTTTCTGATCACCGCCGCGCTGGGGGCTGTATTATGGTTTCTGATCCTGCTGCTGGTGGCTTTCCTTTCCCGAAAGGCGATTGCGCCGATTGCGGAAAACATTGAGAAACAGCGCCAGTTTATTACAAATGCGGGGCATGAGATTAAGACTCCTCTGGCAGTAATTGTTTCCAATGTGGATGTGCAGGAGCTGCATTGCGGAAAGACAAAATGGCTTGACCATATCCGGGATCAGGCGCTCCGCCTGTCCGACCTGACGAAGCAGATGCTGACGCTTGCGAAGATGGAGGAATCCGGGATGACCGCTTTTACATCGGTCACGTTCGATGCGTCCCGGGCACTGGAAGAAACTGTCCGACTGTTTGAGGAAAGCGCATCGCTCCGTGGAATCCGGATCAGCACCCGGATAGAGCCAGAAGTGTCGATCCATTTTCCCAGGGAGCAATACCAGCAGATGCTTGAGCTTCTTCTGGACAATGCGGTCAAGTACGGGAAGGAAAATGGATTCCTGTCCGTGACGCTGCAGGGAGAGCGCAAGGCAGTATCCCTCTCCTTCCGGAATGATTGCGATACACTTCCGGATATTGACCCGGATCGGCTGTTTGACCGCTTCTACAGGTCAGATACCTCAAGAAGCAGGAAGACAGGAGGCTCCGGGATCGGGCTTGCCGTGGTAAGGGCGATCGCGCAGCAGGGCGGAGGAAATGCAAAAGCGCAGTTCCTGCCGGGCGAGGTGATCGAGTTTCAGATCACGCTCCCGAAGCGGATCTGAGTAATAGGATCAGCGGTTCTGGAGTTCGGCCTGGGTTCCTCCGATCCCAAAGCACCCCTGAGATCTGTGAACTGAGACCTGAGGCCAGAGCCAGACGCGTTGCTTTTACACGTAAGCGCAAAAGCGCGTAAGAGACAGTAATCACAATCTCTGCATGTTGTTTCCGGGGATTCACATTTTCTCGATTCACATTTTCTCCATAGTTCAGTCATAATTCGTTCGAAAAACGATAGTAACATGAGGACAGCTTTGAAGAACAGCTCTGAAAACAGCTTTGAAGAACAGTTCAGAGAAACAACTTTGAAGGACAGCTCGTCTTTCGGGGCATTCAGTGGAATGCCGGAAGGGTGAATCAGAAGAAGGAGGAAATCAAACATGAAGAAATCGATCATTGCAGTCATGATGGCAGCAGTTACAGTGGGCGCAGTCGGAGGCGGAATCGCTACCTTCAACGCATCGCAGACAGACACACAGCTTCAGATCGCGGGAGAAAGCGAAGGTACACAAACCCTTCCGGACGTAGAAGATAATGATGGAGCAGCCAAGGAAGAGGGGCAGGATGCGGAGAACGAAACTGCCGCGTCGCCTGAGCAGGAACAGACCGCGACAGAGGTTGCGGCATCCCTGCCGAGCGGAAGCCTGGAAAGAACAAAACTGGCCAATGTGGAAGAGGGTGACACCATCGCTGATATTGCGGAAAATGTCATGCCCGCGATGGTTTCCATTACCAATACATCCGTACAGGAGGTGCAGGACTGGTTCAGGGGCGGCAGCATGCAGTATGAGAGCAAGTCTGCGGGCAGCGGCGTGATCATGGGGGAAAATGATTCCGAGCTGCTGATCGTCTCCAACAATCATGTAGTCGAAGGCGCGACCAACATTGCAGTTACATTTATCAACGAAACGTCCGTGGAAGGAATCGTAAAGGGAACCGACGAGGACAATGATCTGGCGGTTGTAGCGGTCAGCCTTGATGATATCGATGACGACACCATGAGCCAGATCAGGATCGCCAGCGCCGCGGATTCAGATGAGGTCAGGGTTGGCGAGCAGGTTGTCGCCATCGGCAATGCCCTTGGATATGGGCAGTCTGTAACCACCGGCATCGTCTCGGCCCTTGGAAGGGAAGTGACCGTGCGGGATACCTATGGGTACTCGGATTATGAAGAGCTGATCCAGACGGACGCAGCGATCAATGCAGGAAATTCGGGCGGTGCTTTGCTGAACATGAACGGAGAGGTGATCGGCATCAATTCGATCAAGGCAAGCGCGAACGGAGTGGAAGGAATGGGCTATGCGATCCCGACAGCGAAGGCGCTTCCGATCATCCAGAGGCTGATGAACCGTGAGACGCGTGAGAAGGTTTCCGAGAACGATATGCCTTATATCGGGATTACCGGTGAAAATGTGGATGAAAGCGTATCCCAGCTCTACGGCCTCCCGGTTGGCATTTACCTGAGTGAAGTCAGCGAAGACTCCCCCGCGGACGAGGCAGGCCTCAGGAAAGGGATGATCATGACCGCATTTGAAGGGGAGAAGATCAAGACCATGGCTGACCTTCAGAAAATGCTGGAATACTACGCGGCAGGAGAGACCGTCACGGTAACCGTTCAGAAGGCGGATGAGAATCGTGAGATTCAGGAACAGGAGATTTCCCTTACGCTTGGCCGCAGGGCTGATTATATCAGAATGAACTAAGATATATGTGAATCAGGAAACGTTACAAGTCTCCCCGCCAGCGGGCCAGCCCACTGGCGGGGAGACTGTAATTTGGAACAAGCCATAGATAACCAACCATGGATAACCAGTTATTTTACCGGATTGAAAGATTGCTGAAGATGCTGAAGAATTGCTGAAGATTTAAAACGCAGATTTGACAAACAGACATGGAATGGAGTATAGTATTCATACCGCGCAGCCGGGGAGATAGCGGTGCCCTGTACCTGCAATCCGCTACAGCAGGGGTGAT
>CAMJIC010000208.1 GCA_946405675.1 uncultured Clostridia bacterium | reverse complement strand
TCCGTGTCGGCGATACCGTCAGGGTACACGCAAGGATCAAGGAAGGCGAGAAGGAAAGAATCCAGGTATTTGAAGGGGTAGTCCTGAAGAAGCAGGGCGGAAGCAACCGTGCGACATTTACCGTAAGGAAGAATTCCAATGGAGTCGGTGTCGAGAAGACCTGGCCGCTTCATTCTCCGTCGGTTGAGAAGGTTGTCGTCGTCAGAGCCGGTAAGGTGAGACGTGCGAAGCTGACCTACCTCAGGGGACGTGTCGGAAAGAGAGCGAAGGTCAAGGAACTGGTTCGCTGAGCATGTTTATCGGGGGGCTGCCGCATCATATGGTGCGACAGCCCTTTTTTCTGGAGATCTGTTCATGAGATATGTGAATAATAAACCGATTGATTTTACAAATGAGGACTGGAAGACACATACGCCAAGGGAGCGTGCCAGGCTCGAGGCACTGGAGCGCAAGGAGGAGGAGAAGCGCAGAAGAAAGAAAAAATCTGTTCCGAGGCTTCTGTTTGAATGGGCGTTTCTCATCTTGATTGCAGGCCTTTTCGGTTATGTTTCTGTGTTTACGTTCGGGCAGCAGAGGACGAATATCGGACAGTCCATGGATCCGGCTCTGGCGGGAGGGGATGTGTGCCTGGTGAATATCCTGGCGTATCAGGTCGGCTCCCCGAAGGCAGGGGACATTGTTTCCTACCGCCCCAACGGAAGCTCCAGCGCAAGGCCTGATATCAAGCGTGTGATCGGTGTCCCGGGACAGACAATCCAGATCAAGGACGGGATGATCTATATCAATGACCAGGTTCTTCTGGAGGGAAAGGATTATCCTGCGATCACGCGGGCGGGACTCGCGGAGAAACCGATCAGGCTCAAGGAAGGGGAATATTTTGTCCTGGGAGATAACCGCAACAATTCAGAGGATTCCCGCAATCCGGAGATCGGGATCGTTACAAGTGAGATGATGGAAGGCAGGGTCTGGTTCGTGGTCAGCCCTGCGCAGCACAGAGGATTCGTTTAATGGACTATCAGTGGTACCCGGGGCATATGACAAAGGCCCGCAGGATGATGCAGGAAAATATCGCTCTGATTGACCTTCTGATCGAGCTGACCGATGCGCGCGCGCCTGCGGCCGGCCGCAATCCCGATATCGATTCCCTTGCCAGGGGGAAGAGCAGGATCGTGGTTCTGAACAAGGCGGATCTTGCCGACGAGGAACAGACCAAAAGGTGGCGTACGCACTTTGAGGCGCAAGGGTTTCTGACGGCGGATATCGATTCCCGTAAGGGGTCTGGCGTCAGGCAGCTGAAGCCTTTGATCGACCGCGCGTGTGCGGAAAAGATGGAGCGCAACCGCAGAAGGGGGATCGTGAACCGTCCTGTCAGGGCGATGATCGCCGGGATCCCGAACGTCGGGAAATCCACCTTTATCAATTCCTTTGCAGGGAGGGCAGCTGCCAAAACCGGCGACAGGCCCGGGGTGACCAAGGGCAAGCAATGGATCCGTCTGAATAAAAACGTGGAGCTTCTGGATACGCCTGGGATCCTGTGGCCGAAATTCGATGACCAGGAGGTTGGAAAGAAGCTGGCATTGATAGGCTCCATGCGGGATGAGATCACGGACGCCGGTGAGCTTGCCGTATGGCTGATCCGGTACCTTATGAAGGAATATCCGGATGCCCTGGAAGGCCGTTATCAGGTGGAGCCTTCGGATGACATGGGAAAGGTACTGGCAGAGATTGCCCAAAGGCGCGGGTGCCTGAAGGCAGGGGGAGAAGCGGATCTGGAGAAAGCATCCAGAACCGTGATCGAGGATTTTCGTTCCGGGAGGCTCGGAAAACTGACACTGGAGAAGGTTTGATGGCAGGGGGAAGGACATCGAAGGAGTACACAGAATATCCTGCACGGAGAAAAAGGCGCTTCAGAAAGAGGGCCTTTGGTCTTTTCGTGCTCATTTTTGCGATTGTACTTACCATCGCCGTGCTTTCCCCGTTTTTTCTTTCTTCCGTCAGGATGGAGAGCGGAGCAATGAGTCCGTCGATCTCCATCTCCGATAAGGTCGGCGTCAATCGCTTCGCCTATGCGCTTTGGCGCCCCCGCAGAGGGGATATCGTTCAGTTCCAGACCGCCAGGAGAGAAGGCGGCGCTTCTTCTTCGGCTCCGATCCGGCGGATCATCGGTCTGCCCGGTGAGACGGTCCAGATCATGGACGGGATGGTGTACATCAACGGGTATCCCATTGATGAAGCGTATCGGTCCGGAGAGATGACCTATGCAGGAACCGCTGCTTCAGCCCTGACATTGAACAGCAATGAATACTTCCTGATGGCGGACAACCGTTCCAATAATTTTGACAGCAGAGATGCCACCGTCGGGCCTGTCGCGGAAGAGGACATTCTTGGGAAGGTTTGGATCAGGATCGAGCCTTTCGAACAGTTCGGTCTGATCAGATGATCCGGAGCGTAAAGGATTTGTGTAACTGGTGAAAGGATGTCCGGGAGAAGATGATGAAAGAGACGATTGCCGAGATTAAGGATAAGCTGCACAGGCTGGACCAGACGGATGAAAAAGCGTTGGAGGACTTTGCCAGGACCTATGAGAAGGATGGACGATCACAGGCAATAGCTGCCGCTGCCAGGGCAAGGAAGGCTGCTTCCAGGCTTGCGCAGGAGAAAGCGCGGCTGGAGGAGATGCGCCGCTATGAGCGTATTTGTCGTGAGGAGGGATATACCTTGATCTGCGGGATTGATGAGGCAGGGAGGGGGCCGCTTGCGGGCCCTGTCGTCGCCGGCGCGGTGATCCTTCCGGAGGAGTGCGAGATCCTTGGGCTGAATGATTCCAAGAAGCTTTCCCCGAAGCGGAGGGAAGAGCTGTATGATGAGGTGATGGAGAAAGCCCTGGCTGCAGGCGTAGGCATTGTCGGCCCGGGGCGGATCGATGAGATCAATATCCTTCAGGCGGATTATGAGGCGATGTGCGAGGCGATCGGCAGACTGAGCGTCATGCCGCAGGTGCTCCTCAACGACGCGGTGACCATTCCGCAGGTCAACCTGCCGCAGAAGAACATCGTACATGGAGATGCGAAGAGCGTTTCGATCGCTGCGGCGAGCATCCTTGCCAAGGTGACCAGGGATCGTATGATGGAGGAATATGATACCCTGTTCCCGGAATATGGTTTTGCGCGTCACAAGGGGTATGGGACGGCAGATCATTATGCAGCGATCAAAAAGTATGGCCCTTGCGTGATCCACAGGAGATCCTTCCTGAAGAATCTTTCTGAACACTGAGCACAGAGACCGGAATAACAGACAGGCAGGAGTGAGATCCACAGTGTAACTGTTCAGGGCAGCCCGAAGCACTTGCTGCTGAGGGCGTATGAAAGTGAAAATGAAGTGGCATCGGGCGATTCAGGATGCGAAGCATCGCCCGATGCGTAA
>CAMJIC010000207.1 GCA_946405675.1 uncultured Clostridia bacterium | reverse complement strand
ATGGAGGCACCCCCTATGTCTGTGATGAATCAAATAGACAGCAGCTATGAGAGAGATGAGCTGACCGGACTGCTTACAATGGATGGGATCATCCATTATCTCCAGGCAGGTTATTCCGGGAAGTGCAGGCATGGCTGCATGGTTTACATGAGCATTCCTATGTTCAAGATGCTCAACGTGCGTTATGGCTATGAACATGGCAACAGATTCCTGCAAGCTGTCGCTCAGGGCGTCCTGGAGATGCTTCCCTGTGCATATGCTGCGCGGGAGAGTTCTCATCATTTTGTATTCATGATTCCCGGGATGGAGCCGGAGAAAGTAAAGGAAGGGCTTCATGGGCTTCAGAACAAGGTGAATCATATTCCCCGGGGCGACCGTATCTCCCTGAAGGCAGGGATTGCTGAATGTGAAGCGCCGGCGGATCCCTTTGAGACCATGGACCGTGCCCGTCAGGCATGCTTCTATGCAGAGCGGCATAAAGAATCGTTTCAGGTGTTTGATGAACAGGTCTCCAAGGAACTGAGGTTTCAGGAGTATCTTGTAAGCAATTTTGAAGAGGCATTGGACAGAGGGGATATACAGCCCTTCTACCAGCCGGAGATTCGTGTACTGACCGGTGAGTGCTGCGGATATGAAGCTCTGGCCCGCTGGATCGACAAGCGTTATGGCATGATCTCGCCTGGGATATTCATCCCACTGTTTGAGCAGGAGACTCTGATCCATAAGCTGGATCTGCATATTATCCGTATGGTGTGCAAGGATCTGCGTTATGCGATCGACAATGCGTGGCAGGTTGTCCCTGTTTCAGTCAATTTGTCCCGGGTTGACTTTCAGATGATGGATGTGATCCGGGAGATCGAAAAGTGCAGGGAGGAGTATGATATCCCGAGGCGGCTGCTCCACATTGAGATCACTGAGAGTGCGGTCACGGAAGGGGAAGAATTCCTGGCCAGCATCATTGACAAGTTCCGGGAGATGGGATATCAGATCTGGATGGATGATTTTGGATCGGGATACAGCTCTTTGAACAATCTTCAGATGTATCATTTTGATGTCCTGAAGATCGATATGTCCTTTTTGAAGCAGCTTCCGGAGAACCCCCGTACAAGGATCATTGTTGCGTCGGTTGTCAACATGGCCAAGCGCCTGGGGATGCAGACGCTTGCAGAGGGCGTGGAGACGAAGGAACAGTATGACTTCCTGGTTGAGATCGGATGTGAAAAGCTGCAGGGCTTTTTGTTCGGACGCCCGGAGCGTCTGATCCGAAGCCCGGAGGGGAATTATTTTAAGACTGACGCGGAAGGGGTAAAGATCCTGGAGACGCCGGCGCGGCGCAAGTATTATTCCAGGATTGGGAAGATCAATATGTTAAGCCCCACGCCGATGGAAGAAGAGCTTCTGCAGGAGAAGAACCGGCTTCCCATCACTGTGCTGGAGACGACGGATGACGGGGAGATCCATTTCCTGTATGGGAATGAAGCCTACCTGAGGTTTCTGCATTCCGTGAAGATCGATGACCTGGAGTCGGCGCAGAAGCGTTCCAATGAACAGTACCTCGCGGAGAATACGGCATTCCTCAGGCTTGCAAGAAGGGCGGAGGCAGCCGGCAGGATGCAGGGGGAGCTGTTGATCAATGGCGTTTTGTTTAATACGGATATTCAGTTTATCACCCGTCAGGGGGATAAGGCTGCGTTCCTGACGATCGTGAAGGAGCTTGGCCAAAGGTCGAGCGAGAAGCAGATCCAGGGGATTGCCATGGCGGAGGAATATGTGCTCAGCGCGTATTTCCGCATTGATCTGTTTGATGAAAACGGTACGGTGGTCAATCTCTATCTGGACGCGGATCAGAGGAAACTGACAGACCTGGATTCAGACTCTGTCAGGCTGGTCAGGCAGTATGCGGAACGTTATATCTGCCCGGATGAGAGCGAAAGCTTCTGCGATTTCTATGACATGAAGACGATTCTGGAGCGGGTAAAGAAGAATGGCGGACATCATGTGACGAAGTTCTTCCATTCCGCGATCTCCGGGGAACAGGGCAGGCTGCAGAATTATACCATTATTCCATTCCGGGTGATGCACCGGTGGAACTATCTGTCACTGTGCCAGTATCCGGAGATTCCTCCCCGGGCGGTGCTGGAGGACCTGCTCCGGAAGAAAGAGCAGAAGTAAGGATCTGTTCGGGAATGGCTTTTCATCCTGCTTGTCTTTATGAGAAGTTTTTCTGAACAGTTTCTGAAAAAGGGAGAGGGTAAATACATTCATGGAATATTATGACAGAAGAAGGATGGCTCATAAGGGGGAGAAAGGCTTCCCGTCTTCGTACGGAAAGGACAGATTCAGTGGCGTATGGATGTTCAGCCTTTGGCTTATCATACTGCTTTATACAGCCCTGTGCTTTCCATACCATGTGAGCGCTGATACGATTCCTGCCCTGACTGACGATCAGTTCAAGGCGGAGCTGATCGGGATGACGGATGCTTACGACAGGTCTGTGACGCAGCAGCAGGCACAGAAAGATCCCTATGTCAATGGACGCCTGATCGTTATGACCAGGGGCGGGGTGCTGGATCCCGAAAAATACGGCGCGGTTTCTGCGATCCGGGATCAGGAAGGCTGCTATATTCTTCAGTTTGCAGGTTCGTCTGACGCGCGCAGGGCAGCCGATGTGCTGCGGGAGGAGGACAATGTTTTGTCCGCGGAGCCGGATGTACCGCTGTTCGCTCAGCAGGTATCTTTTTCAGCGCAGTCTGAGGTTCCTGCCAACTGGGGAACCGCTTATACGGGATGTGATGTGTTTGCGGAGTATGCCGCGTCGAAAGGAAGCAATGCGATTGTCCGGGTTGCAGTCATTGATTCAGGGATCCGCAAGACCCATGAGCTGTTCAAGGACAGGCTGCTTTCTGCCGGAGAGTTCGATTTTGTCCATAGTGACAAGGATGCATCGGATGATAACGGACATGGGACGATGGTAGCAGGCGTGATCGTGGAGTGCTCGCCGGGTCTTAACCAAGTGAAGCTGATCCCTGTCAAGGCACTGGATTCCAAGGGCGAGACAGAAGTTTCCACGATCATGCTTGCCATGAAATCTCTGGCCGGCAAGGATACCAGATCAGGAGCTTATTACAGGCATGCGGATGTGATCAATCTCAGCTTTGTGTCCGTTACCGCGATCCGTAATTCCTCCGTCCTGAAAAATGAGATTGCTGAGGCAACGGCGGCGGGGGCTGTCGTCGTGCTTGCGGCGGGCAATCAGAACGAGGATACTTCTGTTCATCCGCCTGCCAATATTACGGATTCAGACGCGCCGGGAAGCATCATTGTCTCATCGTGCGACAGCAATGGCCGGCCTTCCAATTTTTCAAATTATGGAGCCAGTGTTGATCTGTGCGCGCCGGGATCGAATGTGGTAACCGCATATTATTCTTCAGATCGCGGCTATGCCCTGTGCAACGGTTCTTCCTTCTCTGCCCCCTGCGTATGCGCGGCTG
>CAMJIC010000206.1 GCA_946405675.1 uncultured Clostridia bacterium | reverse complement strand
ATGCGCCGCTGGAGATTTCCGCCAGAGGACTGAGCCACAACGGCACGGTCAAGCCTTTTGATTTTGATATCCATAAAGGTGAGGTTGTCGGCATTGCCGGACTTCTTGGATCCGGGCGCTCCGAGCTCGCAAGAGCGATTTACGGCGCGGATAAAGCCAATACCGGAACACTGGAGGTGGATGGGAAAGAAGTGAAGATCAACCAGCCCATCGATGCCATGAACCTGGGGATGGGGATGCTTCCGGATGACAGAAAGGCCGAGGGGATCATCGCTGACCTTTCGATCCGGGAAAATATCATCCTTGCACTCCAGGCAAAAAGGGGAATGTTCCGGCTTTTGTCCAGGGCAAAGCAGGAGGAGATCGCCGATGAGATGATCACCATGCTCCAGGTCAAGACACCGAACAGGGAGACCCTGATCCGGCAGCTTTCCGGAGGCAATCAGCAGAAGGTTATCCTGGGACGCTGGCTTGCCACGAACCCGGATTTCCTGATCCTGGATGAGCCGACCCGCGGAATCGATGTCGGCACCAAGGCGGAGATCCAGAAGCTGATCCTGAAGCTTGCGGCGGAAGGGAAGAGTATCCTCTTTATTTCGTCTGAGATCTCCGAGATGCTGCGGACCTGCAGCAGGATGGCCATTATGCGTGACGGGCAGAAGGTCGGGGAGCTTGACCATGATCTGACGCAGGAGAGCGTGATGAAAGCAATCGCGGGAGGTGACCAGTCATGAGAAAGAAGTCTGCATTGGGGCGGCTTGGAAGTTCCAACCTGCTTTTACCGATCGTGTCCCTGATCCTTGTCATGGCTGTCAACATTGTATTTGACATTGCTTCCGGGAATAATCCGTTTTCCTTTTTTATGATCACGCTGCAGAATACCACGAGCAACGGAGTCGTCCTGTATGGCCGTATCATCGATATTCTGAACCGCGGCAGCGAGGCGGCGATCCTTGCCATCGGCATGACCCTGGTGGTATCCTCATCGGCCGGCACCGATATCTCTGTGGGATCCGTCATGAGCCTTTGTGCCAGCTTCTGCTGCATGCTCCTTGCGGGATATGGCGTTTCCTCCACCAATGACCTGGCGGTGCCGCTTTTTGTCGGTGTCCTGGGCGGTATCCTGATGGGGGTTCTGTGCGGGTGTTTCAATGGGACTTTGGTCGCTGTCTTCCAGATCCAGCCGATGGTCGCAACGCTGATCCTGTATTCGGCGGCACGGGCGATCGGCCTGCTTCTGTGCAATGACCTGATCGTCTATGTCCGGAATCCCTCCTATGCTTTTTTTGGCGGATTCCTTGGCCCGATCCCGACACCGATCGTCATTACCGCGATTTGCGTGGTTGTCATGACGCTTGTGCTGCGCAAGACAGCCCTTGGTCTTTATATCCAGTCAGTCGGAATCAACCGGCGTGCAAGCCGGATTTCAGGTTTGAATTCCACCAGGATCATTTTCCTGACCTATGCGCTGTGCGGTATGTTCGCCGGGATCGCCGGGATCATGAATTCCTCCCGGATCACCTCGGCTGACTCCAACAACATCGGACTCTACCTGGAGATGGATGCCATCCTTGCAGTCGCGCTGGGCGGCAACAGCCTGGGCGGCGGAAGATTCAACCTTGCCGGTTCCATCATCGGGGCCTATACGATCCAGGCTATCACAACGACTTTGTATGCGCTTGGCGTTTCCACGACCCAGGCACCGGTCTTCAAGGCGATCATCGTCATCCTGATCGTTGCGATCCAGTCGGAACCTGTCAAGGCGTATATGAAGAAACGCAGAGCCGTCAGGGCTGCATAAGGAGGTGAATGGAATCATGAAAAGCAAAAAAGGAAGTATTAACAGCAATACAATCCTCCTTCTGATCACCATCGGCCTGTTCATCGTCCTTTACGCAGGCGGCTGCATCGCCTATGGGAACAAGGGGTTCACGCATCTGCAGACCTTCCTCAATATCCTGATCACGAATGCAGGACTGATCTGCGTCTCCTGCGGCCTGACTCTGGTCATGCTGACAGCGGGCATTGATATTTCCGTCGGCGCCCTGGTGGCGATGGACTGCATGATGCTCGCGGTGGGAATGCGCAGCGGGATCGGAGCGGTGCCGATGATCCTGATCGTCCTCGCGGTGGGAATCGGGTTCGGATGCCTGCAGGGATTCCTGATCGGATACCTTCAGATTCAGCCATTCATCGTTTCAATGGCGGGAATGTTCTTCTGCCGCGGCATGACGGCCGTGATCAGTACCGAGCAGGTTTCCATCACCCAGGACATCAATAAGACGTTTTATGATCTTGCGAATATGAAGATCATCATTCCCTTCGGCGGATACGCGAATAAGAAGGGGATGATCATGCAGCCCTATATCCGGATCACCGTCGTGATCGCCCTGATCGTCCTGGTGCTGATCTTCCTGATGCTGCGCTATACCAGGTTCGGGCGTTCCCTGTATGCGGTGGGCGGCAATGCGACATCGGCTGCCATGATGGGCCTGAATGTCAAAGCAATCAAGATGAAGGTGCATGTGCTTTGCTCTGTCCTTGCATCCATCGGCGGGATCTGTTATTGCCTCAATACCATGGCAGGCTCCGTGTCCCAGGCGCTTGGCCTGGAAATGGATGCGATCTCTTCCGCGGTCATCGGCGGAACGCTTCTGACCGGCGGTGTCGGGAATGTGTTCGGAACCTTTTTCGGCGTGCTGATCAATGGGACGATCTCATCCATCGTCAAAACGAACGGGAAACTTGCCAGCTCCTGGCCCAATATTCTGACTGCGATCCTGCTGTTTGTCTTCATCGTCATTCAGAGTATCTTTGCTGCGGTACGCAAGCGCGGCAAATAATGAAAAAAAGAACGACCGTTATTCTTATGATCCTGTCAGGACTTGTCCTGGCAGGATCATGTGGATGCAGCCGACACAAGATCCCGGAAGAGGAAGGAAGAGCAGGCTCTGCCGGGACGGTGCAGGATATGACGGGCAGTGAACCGGAATTTTTCCTGAATGGATCCGGGATTGCCATCCGGCGGGGAAAGGAGCTGACGATTGGCTTTTCCCAGATCGGTGCTGAGTCTGACTGGCGGCTTGCAAGCAGCGCTTCCATGGAACAGGTATTTACTTCCGACAACGGCTATAACCTCATCTTCAGCGACGGCCAGCAGAAGCAGGAGAACCAGATTAAGGCGATCCGCGAATTCATCGGACAGGACGTCGACTATATTATTCTTGATCCGATGACGGAGTACGGCTGGGATTCCTCTCTCCAGGAAGCGAAGGACGCCGGGATTCCCGTGATCATCGTTGACCGGGAAGTGAAGGTGGAGGATGAAAACCTGTATACAGTCTGGGCAGGGTCCGACTTCCGCCTGGAGGGAGACCGTGCCTGTGCCTGGCTGGAGTCGTTCCTGGAAACCTGTCCGGGGGCAGAAAAGATGGATTCCATCGGTATCGTGGACATTCAGGGCACACTGGAAGCTTCGGCCCAGATCGGGCGGTCGGAGGCG
>CAMJIC010000205.1 GCA_946405675.1 uncultured Clostridia bacterium | reverse complement strand
CTACGGCGAGGCTTTCCAACGCAGCAGATGAACGTTTGGACAAGTCAGATGTACAAGTTATTCTGTAACAGATCCTTAGTACGGCGAGGATTTCTGACGCAGATATCGAAAACAGACAAGCATGATGTATACGTTAATCCTTGACAGATTTTTAGCGCTGCTTTACCGGGTTTCGGAAAGGTTTAAAACAATTAATGGAAGCATATCTGGATAACTCTGCCACGACTCCGGTTTCGGAGGGGGTTGCGCGTGTGGTCATGAACGCGATGACGCAGGATTTTGGCAATCCTTCCTCGAAGCATCTGAAGGGAGTGGAAGCAGAACGCCTCGTGAGGGAAGCAAGGGAGAGGATCGCGGCGACGATGCATGTGTCGCCGGGGGAGATCTTTTTTACATCAGGAGGCACAGAGTCAAATAACTGGGCGCTGGTGGGAGCGGCCCTTGCAAACAGAAGGTCCGGAAACCACATCATTACGACTGCTGTAGAGCATGCGGCAGTGCTGCAGCCTTTGGCATTTCTGGAGGAGCTGGGATTCCGGATCACACATCTGAAGGTGGACGCGCACGGGCGCATTTCTCCGGAGGATCTGAAGGAAGCACTTGACGAAGATACGATCCTGGTCTCAATCATGTATGTGAACAATGAGATCGGGACGCTGGAGCCGGTGGGGGACGCGGGCGCCATCATCAGACAGTGGAACCTGGAGCATCACAGAGAGGTGCTTTTTTTTGTCGATGCGATTCAGGCCTATGGGAAGTACCGGATCGCCCCCAGGCGGCTGGGGATCGACCTGCTTTCTGTCAGCGGCCATAAGATCCATGCGCCGAAGGGCAGCGGTTTTCTGTACATCCGGTCGAAAACGAAGATCCGCCCTGTGATCCTTGGCGGCGGGCAGCAGCAGGGGATGCGCTCCGGAACCGATAATGTACCAGGAGCGGCTGGGCTTGGAGAGGCAGCCGCAGAGGCTTATACGGACTTTGACCGGAAGGTGGAAGGGATGCGTGCGTGCAGAAGGTGCATGATCGATGGATTGAAACAGATCGAAGGCACACATCTGATCACGGATGAGGACGAGGATAGGAGCGCCCCGCATATCGTGAACTGTGCATTTGAAGGGGTGCGCTCCGAAGTTCTGCTGCATGCGCTGGAGGAAAGGGGGATCTACGTGTCCTCCGGGTCGGCTTGCTCCTCCAATAAGAAGATTCCGGTGAGTTCTGTCCTGCAGGAGATCCATCTGGACAAAAAGCTTCTGGAATCTGCCGTCCGGTTCAGCTTCAGCGACCTGACGACCCTGGAGGAGATCACTTATGCACTGGAGGCGCTGAAAGAGCTCCTTCCTGTACTCCGCCGGTACAGCCGCAGATAAGATAAGGAGCTGCCGACCAGACCATAGAAAAGGAAGGATTAGAATGGTTTTCAGGACATTTCTGCTGAAATATGGAGAGATTGGCATCAAGGGGAAAAACCGCGGGCAGTTTGAGGATGCGCTGGCTGCTCAGGTTCGGCATGCTCTGTCCAAAGTCGAAGGGGAATTTGAAGTCACAAAGGAGCAGGGACGTATCTATGTCAACGTGGCGGAAGAGGATGACAGCTTTGATCCGGATGAGGTGATGGAGGCACTCACGCGGGTTTTTGGCCTTGTGGGGATCTGCCAGGTGCTGAAGGTTCCGGTGGGGGATCCGGACCAGATCGCGGAGGATGCGGTCCGCTATATTGCCCAGACCTATTCCATGGTACCTGCCTTGAAGGATACGCAGCCCGTGGACAAGGAGGCACCGGCGCGGCCGGATGCGATTTCCTTTAAGGTGCATACACGCCGGGCGAACAAGCAGTATCCCATGAGCTCCATGGAGGTGGATGCCCTGGTCGGGGAGCGTCTTCTGGATGCGTTTCCTGGGAAAATGAAAGTGGATGTGCATCATCCGGATGTGATGCTCTATATAGAGATCCGCGAGGAAGTGTATATCTATTCGAAGATCGTCCCGGGGCCGGGGGGCATGCCGGTGGGAACAAATGGAAGGGCACAGCTCCTTCTGTCCGGAGGGATCGATTCTCCTGTCGCGGGATGGATGATTGCCAAAAGGGGCGTGGCTTTGGATGCGACGTATTTCCATGCGCCGCCCTATACCTCTGAGCGCGCCAAGCAGAAGGTAATCGACCTGGCAAAGCTGGTCGCACGTTATTCGGGGCCGATCCGGCTGCATGTGGTCAATTTCACGGACATCCAGCTGGCGATCTATGACAAATGCCCACATGATGAGCTGACGATCATCATGCGCCGGTACATGATGAAGATCGCCGAGGAATTTGCCCGGCAGGATGGATCGATGGGACTGATCACGGGAGAGTCCATCGGACAGGTTGCCAGCCAGACGATCCAGAGCCTAGTCTGTACGGATGACGCGGCGACGATGCCGGTGTTCCGTCCCCTGATCGGGTTTGACAAGCAGGATATCATTGACCTGTCCCTGAAGATCGGCACCTATGATACAAGCATCCAGCCCTTTGAGGATTGCTGCACGATCTTCGTCGCGAAGCATCCCGTGACAAAACCGCGTCTTGACATCATCAGGAAGAGTGAGGGGCGGCTGAAGGATGTGATTGATGAGATGCTGGAGGAGGCAGTCGCTAAGGCGGAGACGATCCGGATCACCTAAAGAAAACAGCTGCCGGAGCGGCAGCTGACATGTTTTAAGGGACTGTAAGCGAATACGCAGCTCAAAGCCAATCACATAGTCCGCTATGCGAATGATATTGAGCTTCATTCCTGAATGGTAATCCTGCGGTAACTGTTCAGAACAGCCCGAAGCACTTGCTGCTGAGGGCGTATGAAAGCGTAAATGAAGTGGCATCGGGTGATTTGGGATGCAAAGCATCGCCCGATGCGTAATTCTTCAGAACAGGTTCTGAAGAATTACATCCTGCGCAATCAATCTGCACATGCCGATTGGGGGCAGTTCCTTAGATCATGTAAGGCTTGAGGATCTCAAGGATCTCATCCAGGTTTTCTTCTGCATGAATGCTGAGGTCGATCGGCTTGGAAAGGTCGAGGCTGAAGATGCCCATGATGGACTTCGCGTCGATCACGTACCTGCCGGAGACAAGATCGAAATCGTTGTCAAACTTTGTGATGTCATTGACAAACGCCTTGACCTTATCGATTGAGTTAAGGGAAATCTGTACTGTCTTCATAATGATAACCTCCATATTACAAGTAATTAATCTATTGCTGCCTCATACGAAGTTGCAGACAGATTCTATGCTGGCTGAAACGATCGGGATGAGGGAACTTATATAAACGAATTAAGCCATATACTGAATCATTCTATCGTTATAGTGGAGAAAAGTCAAGCTTCTCCGGGCGCCCTCTTGCAAGTCACGTTACAAGACGTTACAAGTCACACCCTGGCCAGGTCACAGTTCACTGCCCGACCGTTCAGTGAACAGCAACCTGGCCAGAGTGTGACTTGTAACTACAAGACACCCTCCCCCGCCGGCTGTCCGGCCTGTGGGTGTGACCTGTAAATGCAAGTCACGGCGCACCCACAGGCTGGCCTCTGGCGGGGGCTGCTGACAACGATCAAAATGAGATGACCGGAATGAGATTTGATGGAAAAAGGGCAG
>CAMJIC010000204.1 GCA_946405675.1 uncultured Clostridia bacterium | reverse complement strand
CGGATAAGCATTTTCAAGGTCAAAATCATATGTATGGAACCCTTCATAGACACCAGGAATGGAGCAGGTATTATATCCGCCGCAATAAGAATTGGCAGCAAACATATGAAGCTGCCCAGCTTCGTAGGAGACCGCCTCCTCTGCCTTTACGGGCCTTAATCCTGCAGGTGTGCTTATCATTCCCTTCTTCACGTCCCTGTACCCCCTGTATACTCTGTTAAATTCCTCATTGTCTGTTCTGCCCTGCCTGTCCTTTGGTACTTTCAGATATTCTGCAATGCTCTGCCTCATGGCGAACGCACTTCCGGACGTTGCCGTCAGACACCATTCTTTGTTAATGCCCCACAATCGAGAGCCGTACATAATCGTCACAAGAGCATCCTGCGCGGCATATGCAAGAAAATCCTTCCTGCTGGTTTCCAGGTATGACTGCATATTGCTGATCACACCATCCGGAAGTGTGATCTTCGGGACATCTACGCACTGACCAAGGACTGCAAGGCTTTTCCCTTCAGCCGGTGCAAAGCACATGGTATCTCTGAAAAGGAGATTGACCGGATAAAACTTCCAATACTCATTTGCGGTGGGAACATTGGTAAAATACGGATAGATAGAAGCCATACCGCCCTGAATGGATTTCAGATAGGGCATAATATGCCCATTTTTCTTTTGAAACCCGAATACATCGTCCTTGAACGCGGAGAGATCAACGATTCCCGCGTGACAGACCAGCGTAATATTCATTGCGCACTTTCGATAATCCCCAAAATCATTGCTCTTGCGGATATTTTCCTTGTCGATCACAAGAAGCGGATTGCCTTCCACGGAAAAACGCTCTGCTTCTTCTATGGACCTGAATCGTCTGACGGTTCTGTACCGCTCGTCACAGCCTTCAAAATAGGGTGATTCCATGGTAAGGTTATATCGTCTTGTGAGTGCATAGGCATAGTTGATGTACTCAAACCCGAAACGGAGTCTCAGCAGGTCAAGTATTGCGCCAAGACAGGTTCTGAGGTAAAGCCGGTTGTCTTCCTCCTGTTTTCTTGTAATGAACACGACTTCCAGCACCCTCGTATTCGAAAGATAGAGTGCAAACTGATACGAGAGAATAATCCGATGTTTTATAGATATTTCCTGGTATTCACAATCGTAAGCGATATTCAGGCTCGCGGTATCCTTGCGCGCGGCCTGAACACTCGCCAGGCTGCTGAAAACAGCAAGTTTATTTTCGGCAGCTGAGGGGAACGTCCGCACGGGGTCAGGGTCACAGAGCCAGGCTGGGCGTCCCACACAAGTACCCTGACCCCGTTGAATATACTGGGTTTTTTCCGTTTTTTTTACTGGACCTTTCTGAAAGTCCGGTAAAATCCGGTCGACAGAAACCACCCGGTATACCATCTGGAAGCTGTTATTGTAATTCTGCTTCTTCGTAATTCCCGCGTTGCCGATTCTCCAATGAGTTGCAGCGAACACTTCCTGATCGGCAGGACGCGGGACTTCCATATTCAGTTTTCTGGCTGCCGTACCTTCGACAATCGCTGGCGGCCATAGAATATCCCTCGTCTCCGACAGGAGAATGTTATCTGCAAGCATAAGAAAAGGACACCCTCCGTTTCCTGGAAACAGAGTGTGTCCTTCACATTTGTCCACACAGACCCGCCAAAGTCCACCCAGATTGGTGTCAGACTGGTGTCAGATTCAATTGAAAATGCCTGAAAGCCTTGCTATTACAGGCCTTATTCCTTGATGCTCTTCATCGTCGGGAAAAGAAGCACGTCCCTGATCGCCGCGCTGTCCGTCAGAAGCATCACAAGGCGGTCGATGCCGTAGCCGATTCCGCCTGTCGGAGGCATGCCGATCTCCATGGCGTGGAGGAAGTCTTCATCGGTATGGTTGGCCTCCTCGTCCCCTGCCGCCGCGAGGGCATCCTGTGCCTTAAAACGCTCCCTCTGGTCAATGGGATCGTTCAGCTCGGAGTATGCGTTGCACATCTCCCTCCCGTAGATATACAGCTCGAAACGCTCCACCAGGGACGGATCGTCGCTCTTGCGCTTGGTCAGCGGGGAGATCTCCACCGGATGGTCGATGATGAAGGTCGGCTGGATCATCTTGTCTTCACAGAATTCCTCAAAGAACAGGTTGATGATGTCCCCCCTCTTATGGCGGTCTTCAAATTCCACGCCCTTTTCCTTCGCGACAGCCTTCGCCTCTTCATCTGTCGTGATCTTACTGAAATCGACTCCGGAATACTCCTTGACGGCCTCGATCATCGGCAGGCGGCGGAACGGGCTTTCCATATCGATCTCCGTTCCCTGGTAGGTGATCTTCGCACTGCCGCAGATCTTGTTTGCAAGATGGCGGAACATGGATTCCGTCAGCTCCATCATGCCGTTGTAGTCAGTATATGCCTGATAAAGCTCCATAAGTGTGAACTCAGGATTATGCCTGGTATCAACACCTTCATTCCGGAACACACGGCCGATCTCATAGACCCTTTCCATCCCGCCGATGATCAGGCGCTTCAGGTAAAGCTCCAGGCTGATGCGCAGCTTGACATCCTCGTCCAGCGCGTTGAAATGCGTCTCAAACGGGCGTGCCGCAGCTCCGCCTGCGTTGCTGACCAGCATCGGTGTCTCGACTTCCATGAAATCCCGCGCATCCAGGAACCTGCGGATCTCGCTGATGATCTGGGAACGCTTCATGAAGGTATCGCGTACCTCCGCGTTCATGATCAGATCCAGGTACCTCTGGCGGTAGCGGATGTCCGTATCCTGCAGGCCGTGGAACTTCTCCGGCAGCGGGATCAGGTTCTTGGAAAGCAGCGTCATCTCTGAGGCATGGACGGAAATCTCCCCCATCTTCGTGCGGAAGACAGTTCCCTTCACACCCACGATATCACCGATATCCATCTTCTTGAATGCCTTGTATGGTTCTTCTCCGAGGCTGTCGCGCGCGACATAGACCTGGATATTCCCATAACGATCCTGCACATTGGCAAAGGATGCCTTGCCCATCACGCGCTTGCTCATCATCCGTCCGGCAATGGAAACTTCCTGGCCCTCCATCTCATCAAAATGCTCCTTGATGTCCGTCGCATGATGAGTCTGGTCATAGGTCGTGATAACGAACGGGTCATTTCCCTCCGTCTGAAGGCTGCTAAGCTTCTCGCGGCGCACCTTCAAAAGCTGGTTCATGTCCTGCTGCGGCTTCCTCTGCTGTGTTCTGCCGGCCTGCGCCTGCTGATTCTGATCTGCCATCTGGCTCCTTTCCTCTGACCGTCCTTATCCTTAGGATCTGTAAACAATTATCTTCCGCATCTTGCCTGTCTGTTTCCCGATCTTACAGGCCGGAATCCAGTTGCATCGTTCATAAAGAACGCAGGTAACTGTTCAAAATCTGTCCTGAACAGTTACACACCGAACAATGCTTCTAATGCTTCTCATCCGGAATCTCCCCGATGCCTCTTCATTTACGCTCCCATATCACCTTAGAATCAAGTGCTTCGGGCGCTCCCGAACAGCTGCGGGCGCTGTACATCAGGAACAGGTTATCATGCAACAGAATGCTCCACCTTAATAATGTCGTAATGGATTGCTCCCTCCGGGGTATCTACCACGACGCTCTCTCCGGCCTTCCTGCGCATGAGCGCCATCCCCACC
>CAMJIC010000203.1 GCA_946405675.1 uncultured Clostridia bacterium | reverse complement strand
GGGGCAATGGCAGGCGTGCTCCATGGAGAAGTGGACGGAATCCTGCTTGGCGGCGGGATGGTACACAATGAACAGCTGGTAGCTGCCATTACAGACGCGTGCTCCTGGATCGCTCCGGTCAGCGCGTATCCGGGTGAATTTGAGCTTGAAGCCATGGCGGCAGGCGCCATCCGTGTGCTGGAGGGACAGGAGGAAGCGAAGACCTACACCGGGAAACCATGCTGGAGCCCGGAAGAGGTAGAGAGCCTCTGAGAAGAAAGTTCCTGTTTCGCAGGATTGCCGTGAATCGTAACAATGTATGTAACTGTTCGGAACCTGTTCTGAACAGTTAGGTTCTGTCGCGAATTAACATAATACAGCTTGCTTGTCTGTTTTTTCGATATCTGCGTCAGAAAGCCTCGCCGTACCTGAACAAGTTACCACTGCGTATACAAATTGTGCATAACAAGTGTATTCATTTTACAAAGGAGCAAAATGGCTATGAACAAGAACATGAACCAGACAACCCTTCACCCCTACAGCAGAAGCGTGTCGATCATCGGCGTGGGCTGCACTCCCTTCATGTACACCGTTGACAATCCTGAGACAAACGGCCTGACGGAAGGCGAGATGTTCGGATATGCCGCGCTGAAGGCGATGGAAGACGCAGGTGTGACGCCAAAGGATGTGGACTATTATTTCCATGGGGAAGCCAGCCCGCTGAACGGATCCAACTATCTGACACCGAATATCCAGATCGGAAACTGGTTCGGTATGAAGGGCAAGGGGTCGATCCACCACTCGGAAGCCTGCTGTACCGGTTATCTTGCCATCGAGCAGGCAGTCAATGCCGTTGCTTCCGGGAAGTACAACTGCGTGCTGACCGGCGCAGTGGAATTCGGCGACAGCGTTCCGGCTCCTTTCGGACCGAATGATACTGTCGAGACGCCGAAGCATCCTTATAAGAGAGAGAAGATGCCGATGGAGCGTTTCCTTGCCACTACCATGTGGCTGTATGACCGGAACTACGCAAGAAGCCTTATCGCTCCGATGAACCTGATCTATGACGATGTGGCAGAGGATTATGTCCGCACCCGCGGCATCAGTTCCCAGGAGATGGATGATACCCTGAACTGGATGGCGATCAACAACCGCAGGAATGCCGCGAAGAATCCCCTTGCGCTGGAGCGGAAAGAGTTTGCCGAGATCGCGAAGGAAAAGGGATTCGACAACGTGATGGATTACATGCGTTCCCCGTACAACCCGAAGATGGGTGATCTTCTTCGCATGGAAGGGATGGAGCGCAAGTGTGACGGCGCTGCTGCCTGCATCGTCTGCGCGACAGACATGATCCCGCAGATCGCGAAGAACCTGAAGCACAAGCCCATCGAGGTCCTTGGCATCGGTTCCGCAGCCTGCGAATCAACCAATCCTCATTTTGAGATCCGGGCAACGGAAGAGGCTGTCCGTCAGGTTTATGAGCTGACCAAGGTGAAGCCGGAGGAGATCGATCTGTTCTTTGCGAATGACTTCATCATCACCTCCCACCTGTACGCGGCTGAGATCGCCGGATACCTTCCCTATGGAGAGGGCTGGAAATATATCTGTGAAGGACGCACCGCTTATGACGGGGACAAGCCGATCAATACCAACGGCGGACGTACTTCCTTCGGACATGCCCATGCGGCATCCGGACTTGCCGATATGTATGAGGCCTGCATGCAGATGCGCGGCGAATGCGGCGAGCGTCAGGTAAAGAAGCTTCCGAAGACAACGATGCTGCGCGGCTATGGCGGATCGCAGAACGTTGCCACCATCATCATCAGAACTGCAGACTAAGGGTAACTGTTCAGGACAGCCCGAAGCACTTGCTGCTGAGGGCGTATGAAAGTGTAAATTAAGTGGCATCGGGCGATTCAGGATGCGAAGCATCGCCCGATGCGTAACTGTTCAGAACAGGTTCTGAACAGTTACGACTAAGGGAGGAAACTGGAATGAGTATCAAACTGGAAAAGGTCGTTGAGAAGTTTTATCTGGGGCTTGAAGAAGGAAAGATCCTGGGACGTAAATGCTGCTCCTGCGGCGCTGTGGAATTCCCCCCTGTCTATGCCTGCAATGAGTGCGGGTGCTGGGATATGGAATGGGTTGAGATCGACGGAGAGGCCGAGATGCACTCCATCGTTCTTCCGGCGGCCCTGTCCTCCAAGCCGGAGTACAAGGCGCTTGGGAAATACGCTTATGGCGAGATTGTCCTGAAGGAAGGCTCCCGCTTCAATGGTGTCGTGCGCGGCATCACCAAGAAGAACCGTGCAGAGCTGACGGCAAAGCTTCCGATCAAGGTCAAGGCCGCGATTTACCAGCGGGATGGCTACAAGACAGTTGTCTTTGACCTTGTTGAAGAATAAAAACGGGGAAGTTCTCCCCGGCATCCCTGGCCGGGGAGAAAGGCATCACACAATACTATTACATCAGGAGGAATGTAAAAATGGATCGCAAAGAACTTGAAGCAAAGGTAATCGAACTCGTCGCTATGGCTTATGGCAAGGATGCAGCGGATTTGACCGTTGACTCCACCTTCAAGGAAGACCTCGCCGGCGCTTCCATTCAGATGGTAGGACTTGTCTCTGAGCTTGAGAATGAACTGGATGTCATGATCGCGCTTCAGGATGCATCCGCATGCGCAACCATCGGTGAGCTGGTCGATAAGGTAGAGGAAGAAATGTAATCAGGATGTAACTGTTCAGGAGAAGGCTGCCCTGTTTTTGCTCTTAGGGAACTGCCCAGGTATGAGCGCTCAGGATTGAGCGGTTCTTTCTGAGCATCTCATGAAGAGACTGGGAACAAGACACTGGTATCCGGGATGAATCAGGAAGCACATGTCCCGTCCGCAAAAAGGAAGACATGTGCTTTCTTCATGACAGAATGGAAGAGGATGATCGATTATGCCGATAGGAATTACTACGGATGTATGCGCGACTTTAGGCGGTGCGCTGCTTGGACTGGTGATCGGGAAGAAGCTTCCTGATTATATCAAGAATGCATTGAACAATATTCTGGGGATTGCGGCAATAACGATGGGAATCGTCCTGATCATGCGGCAGCATACCCTTTCAGCAGTGGTATTGTCTGTGATCCTGGGGTGCATTGTGGGAGAGGTGCTGCACCTGGAAGGACTGATCAATAAGGGCGTGACACGTGTTGTGGAATCTTTTATGAAGGGAACGGATGCGAACGAGGCCTTCCTGATCCAGGTAAGTGCTGTTGTCATCCTGTTCTGCTTCGGAGGCACCGGATGGTACGGTGCGTTGAATGAAGGCCTTACGGGGGATGGGAGCATTCTGATCACAAAATCCATCCTGGACTGTGTGACAGCGGTGATCTTCGGATCCCTTCTGGGAAAGATCGTTCCGGTTCTTTGCATTCCTCAGGCGATCGTTTACGCCTGCCTGTTCCTGGTCTCAGGACTTGTCCAGCGTTTTATCACACCAGACATGATTGCAGACTTTTCTGCGGCAGGCGGGATCATTACGCTTTGCGCCGGCCTGCGTCTGACAGGGATCAAGCGGGACATCAAGGTACTGAATCTTTTGCCGGCTCTGATACTGGTGTTCTTTGTCTCAGCCGGGTGGACCGCCTTGATCGGGTAAGGGACTGTCACGTTCACCGGGATTCATATTTGCGGCTGGTTTG
>CAMJIC010000202.1 GCA_946405675.1 uncultured Clostridia bacterium | reverse complement strand
CGGGTTTGAGGGGCTGGGCGTCTATATGACGAGAGTGAAGAAGGCATACGCGTTTGACAAGATGTTCGCGGTGATCCTTCTGATCGTGGTGATCAGCCTGCTCCTGATGGCACTGGTCAGCTTTATCCGAAATATATGTATGCCGTGGCAGAAAGCAGGCAGGAGAAGTGTGCAATAAGAAGGAGAAATGCGCAATAAAGAGGGTAAGTGCGCGATAAGGAGAAGCAGCGCACAATCAGGGGGAGAAGTGCGCAATAAGGAGAAGGAGCGGCAAAGAGGAACGGAAACAAATTTGGAGGTTGTAATGGAATACGGATTAGAAACGAAAAAGTGCGATGGATGGAGAAGGACGCGGTTTTTGGCGGCGGCTGCCCTTGCCGGGACTACTCTGTTGGCGGCACCTGGGGTCGTACAGGCCGGGACGCCGGAGAAGATTACCTTCTGCCTGGATTGGACGCCAAATACGAATCATACAGGCTTATTTGCGGCGCAGGCGCTGGGCTATTATGAGGAGGCAGGGCTGGATGTGGAGATCGTCCAGCCGCCGGAAAACGGTGCTGTTCTGATGTGCGCTGCGGGCCAGGCGCAGTTTGCGGTGGATGCGCAGGATACGATGGCTGCCGCCCTTGACCAGGACGAGCCGCTTGGGATCACGGCAGTGGCGGCGCTGATCCAGCACAATACCTCCGGGATCCTTTCCCGGGCGGGAGATGGGATCGATACACCGAAGGGACTTGAGGGTAAGGTTTATTCCACCTGGGAATCCCCGATCGAGCTGAAGATGGTTGAGTATGTCATGGAGCAGGATGGGGGAGATTTCTCAACGCTGAAGCTGATCCCGAATGACATAACGGATGAGCCGGCAGCCCTGGCCGCCCATCAGACAGATTCTGTCTGGGTTTTCTATGGGTGGAGCGGAATCAATGCCGGGGTCGAGGGCGTGGACTGCGATTACTTCAGCTTCCGTGACATCAGCCCTGAGCTTGACTACTATACGCCCGTGATCGTGGCAAACGATGATTTCCTGGAGCAGTCTCCTGAGACGGCAAAAGCATTTCTCGAAGCGACGAAGCGAGGGTATGAATATGCCATCGAGCATCCGAAGGAAGCGGCAGATCTGCTGATCGAAGGCGATACCACCAGATCCCTGGACGGATCGCAGGATCTGGTCTATGCCAGCCAGGAGTGGCTGTCGGAACGTTATGTGGATGACGCACAGCGCTGGGGCGTATTCGATGAAGACCGCTGGAATGCATTTTACGGATGGCTGTCGGAAAATGAATTGACCTCTCATGACCTGACGGGCAAGGGATTCACCAATGATTTTCTGCCGTGATCAGTGTAAGCCGAAACAACATGCCGCTGGGAAATATCGCAGCCAGTCAGGATAAGGAGCGTGTGATTTGGAGAATCTTCTGGAAGCGAAGCATATCACAAAAGAATACGACGGGAGAGTGATCATATCAGATATCAGCATCAGCCTGAAAAGGGGAGAACTGGTCTCCCTGCTGGGGCTGAGCGGATCCGGGAAAACGACGCTGTTCCATGTCCTTTCCGGTCTGACCCATCCTCAGGAAGGGCAGGTCTTTCTGGATGGCAAAGAGATTACCGGACATCCAGGCGCGGTAAGCTATATGCTGCAGAAGGATCTGCTCTTTCCGCATAAGAAAGTGATTGATAACGTATGCCTGCCCCTGGTGCTGGAAGGGGTGAAGAAAAAGGAGGCAAGGAAGATTGCATCGCCTATGTTTTCCGGGTTTGGGCTGGAAGGGACACAGGAATTGTATCCGGCTCAGCTGTCGGGCGGGATGCGGCAAAGAGCAGCGTTTTTACGCACTTACCTCTCTGCGGTCAAGGAAGGGTATGTCCCGGGCAGGCAGAAAAAGGGGACCGGGGGAGGAGAGCTGCATGGAGCCGCCCTCCTGGATGAGCCGTTTTCCGCGCTTGACACGATCACGAAAGGACAGATCCACACATGGTTTCTGGACATGATGCAGAAAATCGACCTGTCCGCGATTTTTATCACCCATGATATTGACGAGGCGCTTCTCCTTTCGGACCGGATCTATGTGTTGACCGGAAGCCCCGGAAGGATCACAAATGAGATCCCGGTCCTGCCCGGGCGGGCACAGCGGAAAGAATTCAACCTGACACAGGAATTCCTGGACTATAAACGCCGGATCCTCAAGCTCCTTGCCGGATCCTGAAGATTCCAGCCCATCCGCCGTGAAGAGGGGATGGCCTGGAACAAAAGGATGATTACAAGTCACACCCATTGGCCGGCCTGCTGGCGGGGATGTGACTTGTAACAAAGGATGCGGTCTCTTATCGCCTGATTAAAACATTTCCTTGTTCAGATGACATGAATACGATATACTGATGATTGCTATAAGGTTCCAGGACATCATGCAGGAACAGACAGAGGCAATTCAGCCGGGATCTGTCAGGAGCCGTAAAAAGATGAATGGAGCAGGATATTTCCATTCATCATTTGCAGAACCTGACATCCGGAAAGAAAGATAGGGAGGCTGTATCATGAACAAGGAATATGATGTAGTGGCGCTTGGGGAGCTGCTGATTGATTTTACGGAAAGCGGGCTGAGTGCTCAGGGAAATCCTTTGCTTGAGGTCAATCCCGGCGGCGCTCCGGGAAACGTACTTTCCATGCTTCAGAACTATGGCAGAAAGACTGCTTTTATCGGGAAGGTTGGAAAGGATATGTTCGGCCGGCTCCTTCTGGAAGCGGTGGGAAGCTGCGGGATTGACACGAAGGCGATCCGGGTTGATGAGGAGGTTCATACGACTCTGGCTTTCGTTCAGACGTTTGCGGATGGCGACCGTGACTTTTCCTTCTACCGGGATCCCGGCGCGGATATGATGCTGACGAAGGAAGAGGTTGACACAGACCTTTTGCGGAATACGAAAGTCTTTCATTTTGGCACCCTCTCATCCACCCACCCGGGCGTAAGGGAGGCGACCAGATATGCGATCGACGTGGCGAAGGAAGCAGGAGCGCTCATTTCCTTTGATCCGAACCTGCGGGAACCCCTGTGGAAGAGCCTGGAGGATGCGCGCAGGGAGATTGAGTATGGCCTTGGGAAATGCGACCTGCTGAAGATATCCGATAACGAGGTGGAGTTCCTGTGCGGGACAGATGACTATGATGAGGGAGCCAGGATCCTGAAAGAGACCTATCAGATCCCTCTGATCCTGATCACCATGGGCAAGGCAGGAAGCAGGGCTTACTATAAAGGGATGCGGGTGGAGTCTGCGCCATTTTTGCAGGAGAACACGATCGAGACTACAGGCGCAGGGGATACCTTCTGCGCGACATCGATCCATACGGTCCTGAAGTACGGGATCGACAATCTCACAGAGGAGAACCTGAACGAGCTTCTTACACTGGCGAATGCGGCGGCATCCCTGATCACGACACGAAAGGGAGCGCTCCGGGTCATGCCGAAATACGAGGAAGTGAGGCAGCTGGCCGGAACAAGGGGCATCAGGCTTTGAATCACATTGACATCTGGCTTGAAGTAACAATGACATCAGGCATTGAATCACATTGACATCAGGCATTGAATCACATTGGCCTCAGACTTTGAATTACAGAGGCATCAGGCATTCACTGAGATAAAATCCTCCGCAGTCGCGGGGGATTTTGTCTTATAGAACGTTACAAGTCACACCCCCGCCAGCGTAACTGCCCACTTCCCGGCTGGTCAGGCT
>CAMJIC010000201.1 GCA_946405675.1 uncultured Clostridia bacterium | reverse complement strand
GGAGCAGCTGGAAGAGGTGGTTTCCGGCAAGGAGGTGGGCGGCGTCTACCTCGATGCTTCTGTATGTACCAGGGAGAATGCCGCTAAGGTCCATGAAAGTGGGAAACGGGCTTACCTGATGCTTCCCCAGGTATGGCGGGAAGGCATGGCGCGCACGGTGAAGGAGCGGATCGGACGCAGCTTCGGCTCATTTTCCGAAAAGCTCAAGGATATGCTGGACGGGATACTGGTGGGGAGCGTGGATGCGCTGAATTCGCTGAGGGAGTCCGGGCTTGTGAATCAGGGGGACGGATTTGAAGTGATCGCGGATGCTTCCCTGTACACCTGGAACAAAGAGGCGCGCAGAATGCTGCATTCCCTTGGCTTCACGATGGATACGATACCATTCGAACTGAGTGAAAGAGAATGGAAGGCGCGGGGGCTTTGTTCAAGTGAATGTGTCATTTACGGTTATCAGACGCTGATGACCTCAGCCCAGTGCCTGGTGAAGACAACAACAGGCTGCAGGAAGGAGGCAGGGATCCGTTACCTGAAGGATCGCAAGGGTATCCTGTTTCCGGTGAAAAATGACTGCATGCTCTGCACGAATACCATCCTGAACAGCGTGCCGCTGGATCTGATCTCCCTGCCGGAACCTGTCAGGCCTTCCGGCACGTTTTCGGTCAGGTATCAGTTTACCGTGGAAAGCAGGGATGAAACGAGGGCGGTTCTGAAGGGGGAACTTCCCGGACAGGTTACGAGAGGACATTTCAGGAAAGGAGCACAGTGATGAGAATGACAAACCTGCCGGATCTGGCAGTCAATGTCTGCCATTACGCAATCCTTATCCTGATGGTGCTGTACACCATCCAGAGCATTACGGTTTTTTCCAGGCAGCATGAGGCGGAGAAGGACCGGGTCTTCCTGCGCCAGAACCTGGAGATGTTCCTGATCCATTTTCTGGGCTTCCTGACGCTGTTTTTGAATTCTTTTCAGTTTGACCTGATCCTGTTTTACGCGGCACAGGTGTTGTATCTGATGTTTACGCTGCTTCTGTTCCGGAACCTGTATCCCCGTGCTTCCAGGAGCCTGATCAACCACATGTGCATGCTTCTGGTCATTGGTTTCATCATGGTGACCAGGTTCTCGACCGATCAGTCGCTGAAGCAGTTTGAGATCGCGGCAGTCGGTACGGTGCTGGCATTGCTGGTTCCTCTGGTTATAAGCAAGCTCCTGGTGCTGACCCGCATGACATGGGGATATGTGTTTGTGGGAATCGGTCTTCTGGGGCTTGTGATGATCGCTGCGCGTTCGACGAACGGCGCAAAGCTGGCTATCTCTGTGGCGGGATTCTCCCTGCAGCCGTCGGAATTCGTCAAGATCATCTTTGTCTTTGCGGTTGCAGGGCTTCTGAGCACGCAGCACAGCTTCCGCAGGGTCGTGATCGCTACGGTCCTTGCGGCGGCCCATGTCCTGATCCTTGTGATTTCGACTGACCTGGGCTCTGCCCTGATCTTCTTTGTCACCTACCTGATCATGCTCTTCGCGGCAACCAGGAATCCATTCCTGACGATGATCGGGTTGTTCGCGTTCTGCATCGCTGCCGTGGCAGCCTATTTCCTGTTTTCCCATGTCCGGGTCAGGGTTCAGATCTGGAGGGATCCTTTCCAGGACTATTCCGGTACCGGCTACCAGATCTGCCAGTCGCTGTTTGCGATCTCCGCGGGCGGATGGTTTGGGACAGGACTGTGCAAGGGAAGCCCTGGGGCGATTCCATATGTATCTCAGGATTTCATGTTCAGTGCGATCCTGGAGGAATTTGGCGCCGTGTTCGGGATCTGCCTCATCCTCATCTGCATGTCGGTATTCCTGATGTTTGTCAATATCGCAATGAAGCTGAGCAACCGTTTCTACCGGCTGGCTGCCCTTGGGCTTGGCATAACCTATGCGACACAGGTCTTCCTGACCATCGGTGGAGGGACGAAGCTGATCCCCATGACAGGAGTGACGCTTCCGCTGGTCAGCTATGGCGGCAGCTCTGTGCTGAGTACGATCCTGATGTTCGGGATTGTCCAGGGACTCTACATGCTCCGGGTGGATGAAGTGCGCAAGCAGGTCTATGATCCGGAAAGGGAGGATATGATCCGCAAAAGGCACCAGGAGGCGGAGGATGCATACCGGCAGGAGACAAGAATCTGGAGGCAGAAAAATGAGACAAGATCCGTTGACGGAAGACCCGGAAGGCGTTAGGGTACGTAAGATCGACCTGGATCCGAAGAAGGATGAGCTTCCCACCGGGCGGAAGCATAATCTGGAGCTTACGATCGCATCCTGGGTCTTTGTGTGCTTATTTGCCCTCCTGATCGGGAGGGTGGTGTTCATCAATGTCTTTGAGGCGGAGGATCTTCGGAACAATATCAATAATACCAAGGCGGATTCCAATACGGCCAATGTGATCCGCGGGGACATCCGCACGCTGGGCGGTACGGTCCTGGCAACAACGCTGGTGGATGAGAACGGGAACCAGACAAGATCCTATCCGTATGACAATGTGTTTGCCCATGTTGTCGGTTATGCGACGAATGGGAAGGCAGGACTGGAAGCAGAGGAAAACTACGACCTTCTGACATCCCATTCCAGCCTTCTCCAGCAGATCAGGGCACAGGAGAGCGGGGAGAAGGTGACAGGGGACAGGGTCATCGTCACTCTGGATGAGAAGCTGCAGCAGACTGCCTACTATGCGCTGGGATCTTACCGGGGCGCCGTCGTGGTGATGGAGCCGGATTCCGGAAAGATCCTGGCGATGGTCAGCAAGCCGGACTTCAATCCCAATACCATAGGGGTAGAGTGGGAGAACCTCGTTTCGGACTCCTCCTCCAGCGTTCTGCTGAACCGGGCGACGCAGGGGCTGTATCCGCCGGGATCAACCTTCAAGATGCTGACGGCACTGGCATATCTGCGGGCGCATCCTTCCGACTACCAGGATTTTCTGTGGAACTGCGAAGGCGCGCTGACCCAGGGGGATGTGAGGATCACCTGTTACGGGGATCAGGTGCATGGGCAGGAAGATCTTGCAACCGCATTTTCCAATTCCTGCAACACGGCTTTTGCACAGATCGGGCTGGAGCTGGATAACCAGGAATTCAGGGAGCTGGCCCAGGAATTTTTGTTCAACCATTCCCTTCCGACGGGAATGCAGCATTCCCAGAGCGTATTCAGTCTGGAGAAGGATTCCTCCGAGGGAGAGCAGATGACGACGGCGATCGGGCAGGGAGATACCCTGGTGACACCGCTGCATATGGCGCTCATCACATCGGCGATCGCTAACGGCGGAATCATGATGCGCCCGTATTACGTGGATCACATTGAATCCAATGACGGAAGCATCGTGAAACAGTATGACCCTGAGATCTATAAAAAGCTCCTCACGCCGGATGAAGCAGGCGTGCTGGTGCAGTATATGGCAAAGACGGCCGAAAGCGGAACCGCCGCGGCACTGTCCGGGAACGGTTACACGGTAGCTGGCAAAACCGGATCCGCGGAGTATGAGAAGGACGGCGTGACCGGGACACATTCGTGGTTCTGCGGCTTTGCCCAGACCTCCGAGCCCCATATCGCCATAGCGGTCATTGCGGAAGACGGCGGGACCGGTTCCTCAACTGCTGTTCCGATTGCGAAGCAGATATTTGATACCTTCTTTTACGGGTGATCTGGCATGAGTTCTAAAAGCCGATCCTAACTCGAATCGTTACAAGTCACACTCCTGCCAGCGTTTCTGTTCACTGCCCGGCTGGGCAG
>CAMJIC010000200.1 GCA_946405675.1 uncultured Clostridia bacterium | reverse complement strand
AATATACCGTATTAAACTGCCTGACCCATCCGCTCTGTGAATCCCCAACGATCATCCCCGGCCTTACGACCGTATAAGGAAGCCCCGATGCACATACCAGAGATTCCGCATACGCCTTGCTTCTTTCATAATTGCTGGAAAATGCACCCTTGCCCCGTGAATCCTTCCCGTTCCCAAAAGAAGTCCCAGGCGCAGAGTCCCTATCCCCCGGATCCCCCGGGAAAGCCGCCCAAGCCGCCTCCTCCAGGATCACCCCGCTCCTTTGCCCGGCGACATAAGCCGTGGAAACATGCACAAACCGCCGAAGCTTCGGCATCCTGGCCGCAAGAGCCAGCATCCTTTTTGTCCCGCCGATGTTCACCGCATCAAGCTCCCTGGCATCCGTGCGGAACCCCACCTCAGCGCCGACATGAAGGACAAGCGTAACCGTATCGCGGAGCATCACCGCCTGATTCCGGCTCAGGCCAAGGTTCTTTTTTGTCAGATCCCCCGGAACAGGGAATACGCTCTTCCCAATACACTCATACAGAGCTTTCTCATGATACCAGGCCATCTTCAACCGATGAGTCCCTTCCACTTCATCCGCGGCACGCACCAGCACGTAGACCACAGCCTCCCGATCGCGGACCAGCCGCGCCGCCAGCTCCGTTCCCAGGAAGCCAGTGCCCCCCGTCATAAAAATCGTATCCTTCATTCTGAATTCCTTCTGTTCCGGTACATCATCTGTAACTGTTCAGAACATGTTCTGAACAGTTACCATCATTTTTCTATTTTGCAAGCCACACCCACTGGCCGCCCCGCTGACAGGGGTGTGGCTTATAACTTTGTTTTCTGCAAAGTCACGGCTGCGAAGGAAGCTCCAGCCCAAATTCCTCCGGCAGGAAACGCGGGCAGACATTCTCCTTCGTCGCTATGACTGAGGCGGCAAGCCTAGTCCCGATCCGGCAGGCTTCACACAACGTCTTCCCGTAGGTCAGCCCGATCGCGACCCCGGCAAAGAAAGCATCCCCTGCCCCGGTGGTGTCGATCACCTCTGTCTCGATGGCCGGGCAATACCCGGCATCCCCGTCAAGCTGCGCATATACCGCACCCCTGCTTCCGAGGGTCACGATCATGCGGGGGATCTGTGCCTGCGCAATCTTTTGAGCCAGCACATCCTTCAGTTCTTCCGGCTCCATGCCTTCGTAGTTATCCGAAAACAGGATCCCCGCCTCCTGCTCATTACAGACAATGCACCCTGTTTTCTTCAGCTGGTCGCGCCTCTCCATCGCAATGGACATATTTGAGACAACCGCATACACCTCTTTGTTCCATTTCCGCGACAGGGAGAATACCTTTTTCAGGATCACCGGATCCATATCAATCTCCACAACGATGCTGTCCGCATTCTCAAAGATCTCATCTCCGCATTCCTCAAGAATATTCAGGATCTCTGACAGATCAGGACGTTTGGAGATCGATCCGGCCACATCCCCGTTATTGTCAAACAGGGCAAGCCAGGTGCCAAGCCCATCCTCCGTCCTTCGAATATACTCGGTATTCACCCTGTGACGGTTCAGCTTATCGATGACATCCACACTGATTCCGGTATTGTCCACCACACTGATAAAGGTAGGCTCCAGCTCCACATTCGCGATGTCCTCCGCCACATTCCGGCTCACACCCCCATGCACCTGAATGACACGCCCGGCATTCCTGCCGCCCGGAAGATACTGCGCAGCCGGATAACCCTTGATATCGACAAACACAGCTCCCATCACGGCAATTCCGATATGCTTCTTCATAAGCTCATTCCTCCGTCCTGACGGATCCATAACAGACTCTTCCCGCATAGCCCGTCTTTTTCATGTCAAGCCCCACTGGCTGGAGCGTTACTTGAAACGCTTTCATCGGTTACAAGTCACCCCCCGCCAGCGGGCCGGCCTGTGGGTGTCACTTGTAACATTCATTGTTCATTCCTGCGGCCGTACATCTTGGCAAGTCCGCCTTCCGAAGTCTCCAGGAACCGCTTATTCATGCTGGTTCCTGTCTCATACATGGTGCGGACTGCGATATCAAATGAGATCCTCTGGGTGTCCGAAAGGAAATAAGACAGGTTGCAGGCATTCATCGCGCGCATAGCGGCAACCGCATTCCGCTCGATGCAAGGCACCTGTACAAGACCCAGGATCGGGTCGCAGGTCAGTCCCAGATGATGCTCCAGAGCGATCTCCGCCGCATACTGGATCTGATTGGTGGATAATCCAAACAGGTAGTCAAGCCCTGCTGCAGCCATTGCGCAGGCAGAGCCGATCTCCGCCTGGCATCCCGCTTCCGCCCCGGAAACAGACGCGTTTCTCTTGATCAGCGTTCCAAAAAGTCCGGCCACCTCAAGGCCGGAGACCATCTGTTCATCCGTCAGGTTCCGCTGATTCTGGATATATTGGAAAGCGGCAGGGATCACGCCGCAGGATCCGCAGGTCGGCGCCGTCACGACAGTCCCGCAGTCCGCGTTCTGCTCACTGACCGCAAACGCATACGCGGACATCAGCCTGCATTCCCTGATCTGAGGATGGTCATGCGCCGGCTGAAACTGATAAAGCTTCTTCGCCTTTCGCTCCACCTTCAATGGCCCTGGAAGCATCCCCTCCGCCGCAAGCCCTTCACGGATCGTCTGCTGCATCCTGGCCCAGACAACGCGCAGATAATCCCGTATCTCAGGTCCTTCTGTCAGTTCCACATATTCCGCCAGGTCAAGGCTCCTGAACTGGCAGAATTCCATGACCTCCGCAAAGGAGTTCTCCGGATAGACCTCCTCTCCCTTCTCCTCCGGCCGGCCCATGATCCGGATGTCGCCTCCGCCGATGGACAATGCCCGCATCTGTTCTTCTTCCTGCCCGTTCCGGACCACAAAGAAATCCATGGTGTTGGGATGGGTGACATCCGGCGGCGTTTCCTTACAAAAGACCACCTCCGTAGGAACCGGTGCCAGCGTTTCATAAAGCACACGGTCCGTCCCATGCCCTTTTCCTGTTTTGCTGAGTGATCCATACAGCTTCACCCGGAACGCCTCCGCATCCGGATGCTCCTCTTTGAATATGCCGGCAGCCCGTTCAGGTCCCATGGTATGGGAGCTCGAAGGCCCGCGCCCAATCTTAAAAACCTCCCTGACAGATTTCATCTTCCGCTCCTTTCCGATCCATTCCTGTCTCTCCAAGCCGGAGGGATATGATTCTTCAGTGTTCCATTTACCATCTTTCCCCATCCCACGGGAAAGACATCCGCACATACCAGGCGCCAGCCGTTCTCTGACGGATGTTCCAGACGGACCGCCTCGCCTCTCAGGAAAGCCTTCAGTGTCTGATCCGATGATGGAATCATGATACGGATCCCGTCATCAATGATCCCGGACACTTTGAACGATTCCCCTGCAGAAAGGCTCATCTGAGTCCTTGCGGCGGATGCACCTTCCTGAGGTTCAGGCAGGGTCTGTACCCTTTGTGAGATCGCCAGCGCCAGTTCCTGCGAAGGTTCAAACCGATCCTTCTTCAGCTCTCCCAGATAGAGTCCCGCCCGCAGGAATTTCAATCCCCGAAGCTCCGGACAGCCTTCCGGCATCAGGTACAGATGCCCATTTCTGTTCTCAATCCGTCTGAGATCGACATCCATCTCCGGGGCATACACAGCCAGAAACTGCCTTGCAGCTTCCGGCTTCGTCCTGTCCGCGGCCGCCCGGGAGGAATTCTTTCCGGATGTCCGTGATGAATTCCTCCCGGATACCCGGGATGGTTCTTCTCCCGATATCTGGGAGGGGTTTCCTCCTAATATCCGCGATGGATTTCCTCCCAATATCTGG
>CAMJIC010000199.1 GCA_946405675.1 uncultured Clostridia bacterium | reverse complement strand
GACACGCGTTTAGCGCCGACCGGAGCGAAGCGTAGAAGCACACCCACAGGCCGGCTCGCTGGCATGGGTGGGACTACTGGAGCCAGTTCAAAACCCAGTGCAAAAGCCGGGTTGCCACCTCCTTGCAAAAGTGGTACACTCTCGTGCGGAGGTGGCAGCATGTTAGCCTTATTTTTCATATTATGGATTGTCCTGAACGGCCGCGTAACCCTGGAGCTCATCCTCCTTGGGATCCCGATCGCAGCGGCCGTCTTTTTGTTTGCACATTTTGCGTTTGGATATTCCGCCGGAAGCGAGTTTAAGATCCTGCGGTATGCCCCTCTTGCCATCTGGTATGGGCTGAACCTTGTGATTGAGATCATCAAGGCATCGCTGAATGTGATCGCAGTCATCCTGAACCCGGGCAAAAAGCCTGATCCGGTCCTGATCGAATTCGATTCGGGGCTGCCGTCTTCGTTTCAGAACGTGGTACTGGCAAATTCCATCACGCTGACCCCGGGGACGGTCACGGTGGAGATGGAGGGAGACCATTTCCTGGTGCATTGCCTGATCCCTGAATACGCGGAAGGGATCGAGGAGTCTTCGTTTGTAAAGCTGCTCAGGCGCATAAAGGTATGAATCGGGGGGTTGGAGCGTTTGGATGAGGGAAATGCCTCACTCACAGGCTCTCCCTGAAGGGCGTGTGACGGATCGCGCGTTGGAAGCCATGAAAGGAAGGGGACGACATGTCCATTGAAAGCGCATATCAATATCTGTATCTGAGCGCTGCAATCGTGCTGGCGGTCCTGGTGGGGATTGTCCTGATCCGAAGCGTGATCGGACCGCGCATTACAGACCGGATCCTGTGCATCAACATGATCGGGACACTGGTGATCTGTATCATCGCGATCCTGGCGCTGCGCCAGGAGGAAGGCTATCTGGTGGATATTTCCCTGATCTATGCGATGATCAGCTTCCTGACGGTACTGATCCTGGCATCTGTCTATATCAGGACGAAGAACAAACCTCCGGAAGACGGGGAGAAGGATACGCCTTCGGAAGGCGGAAAGGAGGAGGGGCATGGCTGAATGGATCCGTTTCTGGATCGTGGCTGCGATCCTGTTTGCCGGCATTTTCTGCTATGTGCTTGAGGTGATCGGAATCTTCCGGTTCGGATATGTACTGAACCGGATGCATGCGTCCGGAATCGGAGACACGATGGGGCTGCTTTTGATCGTTGTGGCCCTGATGATCGCGTCCGGATGGAATTTCACCACGCTGAAGCTGCTGCTTCTGATTATCTTCATGTGGCTGACATCGCCCACGAGCACGCATTTTCTCAGTATGGTGGAAATGAATACGAATCCGTATCTGGACCGTTATGTGCGCAGGAGGGAGAAAACATGACACCAAGAGAAATACTGACAGTCATCCTCCTCGTGCTTCTGATTATATGCGCAATCAGCGTGAACATCATTACTGACCTGCTGCAGTCTGTGATCACCTTCATGGCCTACAGCTTCATCATGGCTGTCGTGTGGATCCTGATGGAAAGCCCTGATCTCGGGATCACCGAGGCCGCGGTCGGTGCAGGTGTCAGCGGGATCCTGTTCCTGATGACACTGAAGAAGATCCGCAAGGAGGATGAGCACGATCCAGCGGATGAGATCGAAGAGAGGAAGCCGGAGAACCTTGCTAAGGCGCCTGGCGGGGAGAAGGACGGATGAGAGAATTATTCCGGAAATGGATGGAAGGCGACCAGGATCCGATGGAGTCGATCCTTGATATATCGATGCAGGCGGACCAAAGCCGTGATGAGCGCAAGCAGATTACCCACGAGAAGCGAAGGATGCTTTCGGCAGATCCCGGATCCCAGGAGCGGGTGGAGCAGGACCGGCGCTGGTTCAGAAAGATCTACCTGGCGGTTGCGGTCATTTCCTGCATCAGCCTTTCCCTTGTATTGCTGTATACTGTATCCCTTATGCCGCGGTATGGGGCTGAGAACCCGCGGACAACAGAGGTGGTGAGCCGTTATGTGGAGGAGGGGATCGAGGAGACCGGCGCGGTCAATATTGTTTCGGGCATGATTCTGGATTACAGGGCTTTTGATACGCTGGGCGAATCCCATGTCCTGTTCACCGCACTGGTCTGCGTGATGATCCTTCTGAGGATCGACAAAAAGAACCAGCGGACCGGCTATGAGGATTATTATACCATCCGCAGCGATTCTTATTTTGACCTGTCCAGGGATCCGATCCTTCCGGCGATGGGACGTGCGCTGATCCCCTGCATCCTGCTGTACGGGATCTACATCCTGCTCAACGGGCAGAATTCCCCGGGCGGGGGATTCTCCGGCGGAGCCGTGATCGGAGCCGGGATGATCCTGTTTTCCGCCGCGTTCGGAATGCAGTTTGCGGACCGGTTCCTGACGCTGAAGCTGTGCAATATCGTGACATTCGTATCCCTTGCGTTCTACAGCTTCGCAAAGGGGTATGTCTTCTTCATGGGAGCGAATGGCCTGGAAAACCATATCCCGAAGGGGACACCGGGAGCGATTTTGTCCGGCGGCATGATCCTGCCTCTTGATATCGCGGTGGGATGCGTGGTCAGCGTGACCATGTTCGGCTTCTACAGCCTGTTTAGGCGAGGAAGCATCGGCATGGATGTGGATTATGGAAGGTTTGCTTCCGGAGGCCGGAAGGGAAAGTTAACAGCTTCTTCTTTGAAGGATTCCGGCAAGGCAAAAGGGACAGCTTCTTTTTCGAAGGATCCCTGCAAGGCAAAAGGGACAGCTTTTTTTTCGAAGGACTCCGGAAAGGCAAAAGCCGCAGGAAGGAAGGGATAAGTATGGTACAGCATCTTCTTGTCAACTATGAGGAGGCGGCTGCCGTCATCCTGTTCGGGATCGGATTTACGACACTTCTGTTTCACAGGAACCTGATCAAAAAGCTGATCGGGATGAATATCATGGATACCGGCGTGTTCCTGCTCCTGGCTTCCATGGGATATATCCGCGGAAGGAAGGCGCCGATCGTGGAAAATGGCGTGTTGGATACGGCTGCGTATATCAACCCGGTTCCGGCCGGCCTGGTTCTGACCGGGATCGTGGTATCCGTTTCCGTGACAGCTGTCATGCTCGCACTGACCGTGCGGCTGTATAAGCGTTACCACACGTTGGATCTGGATATGATCTATGTGCTGTCGAAGCATGAGAAGGAAGACCGATGAACTTTATATGGAATCTCCCGCTGTTTACCGTGGTGCTGAGCCTGTTTTCAGGCCCTTTGTGCATGATGCTGAAGGCAAAGGCGGCGAGAAATTACACAATCGTATATGAATCTGCCCTGGTTGCCATGAACGCCTTAATCCTGGGCTACACGTTGAAGACGGGAGCTTCCTTCACGTATCCCATGGGAGAGTTTCCGGCGCCCTGGGGAAATGAGATCCGGGCGGGAAGCCTGGAGGCGCTGATTGCCCTTTTGTTCGCTGTCGTGCTGCTTTGCAGCGTGATTGCCGGATATCATTTTATCCGGAAGGACATCGATGAGAGCAAGATCAACCTGTATTTCAGCATCCTGAACCTGATGACGGCAGCCCTCATGGCCATGGCCTGGACCAATGACGTATTCACCGGGTATGTGTTCCTTGAGATCATGACCCTGACCAGCTGCGGGATCCTGATTGTCAGGGAGATCGGAAGAACCACCCTCGCGGCTGTGCGCTACATGATTCTGAACCTGATGGGAAGCGGCCTGTTCCTGATGGGAATTGTCCTTCTGTATGACCTTTCCGGGCATCTTCTGATGATCCCCATGCGGCAGAGCCTGACAGAGCTTGTCAAAGATCCGGCAGCGGTGCCGGCAATCTCCATGGCGATCGGCATCATGACCATCGGGATCGCGATCAAGAGCGGCCTGTTTCCGTTTTATTTCTGGAT
>CAMJIC010000198.1 GCA_946405675.1 uncultured Clostridia bacterium | reverse complement strand
TTGTACATCTGACTTGTCCAAACGCTCATCTGCTGCGTTGGAAAGCTTCGCCGTAGTAAGCAGAAACTGTATGACATTGGATGTGACTGTTAACGGCAGGGGAGATACATTCTCCCTTGCTTTTCTTTGTGTTTTATTTTTTGGACATGTCATGATAAAATGAGGTAACTGTTCAGCACCCCCACGATTCAGAATGCTTCGCATTCCTCATTGTGAATGAGCCAGATGTAAGAGGAGAAGGAAAAATTCAGCCAATATTATGATTTCCTGCAGTATCAGCTGAAGGAACAGGCGGAGCAATATATCGCATATCTCAGGAAATCACGAGAAACAGGAGAGAAGTAAAGAGACACCGGACGGAAGCAAGGGGAAACCGGAAGGAAGCAAGGCTAAAACGAAGGGAAGCCAGGTGAAACCGAAGGGAAGCCAGGAGAAACCGAAGGAAGCCAGGAGAAATCGGAAGGAAGCAAGGAGAAGCTGAAGGTTGAGTGAAAGGCACGAATGGCGATGCCGTAAGGCGGAAGGAGAGAAAAAAATGAAGGATGAGAGAGAGAACCCGTTTAGGCTGGGATTCGGGCTGATGCGCCTGCCCAAGAACGAGGATGGAAGCATTGACATTGAGCAGGTGAAGGAGATGGCTGACCGGTTCCTGGAGGCGGGAGGCACTTATTTTGACACGGCTTACGTGTATGATAACGGTGAGAGCGAAGCGGCATTCAAGGCTGCCGTTGCGGATCGTCATCCCAGGGAATCGTATACGCTTGCGACAAAACTGAATGCCTGGCTGCAGTGCCATGATGAGGAGAGCGCGAAGGCGCAGTTCTTCACCAGCCTGGAGAGAACTGGCGCAGGTTATTTTGACTACTACCTGCTGCATGCCCTGCAGAGGAACAATTTCAGCAAATATGATGAATATCATATCTGGGATTTTGTGAAAGAGCAAAAGAAGAAGGGCCTGATCCGGAAATGGGGCTTCTCTTTCCACGCGGATCCGGAACTGCTCGAGGAGCTGCTTGCTCTTCATCCGGATGTGGACTTTGTTCAGCTTCAGGTGAACTACGCGGACTGGGATCATTCCGGCGTGGAATCGAGGCGCAATCTGGAGATCTGCAGGGCGCATGGAAAGCCGGTAGTTGTCATGGAGCCTGTCAAGGGCGGGATCCTGGCTGATCCGATCCCGGAAGCAAAGAAGATCTTTGATGAGGCTGCGCCGGGGATGTCCTATGCAAGCTGGGCGATCCGTTTCGTGGCCAGCCAGGACAATATACTTGCTGTATTGAGCGGCATGAGCAATCTGGAACAGATGGAAGACAATCTGAGCTATATGAAAGACTTCAGGCCGCTGGATGAACAGGAGATGGATGTGATCCGGAAAGTGCAGGCAGCGATCGATGGGGTGAAGTCGATCCCATGTACGGCCTGCCACTATTGCACGGAAGGATGTCCGATGAATATCCCGATCCCGGAGATCTTTTCCGTGATGAACCGGAAGACGGGCAGCCCGCATTTCAGGACGGTCAGGGAATACAGCATCGTGACGCAGGGGCACGGGAAAGCCAGTGAATGCATCCAGTGCGGCCAGTGCGAGGGCGCATGTCCCCAGCATCTTCCGATCATCTCTTTGTTGGAAGAAGCCAGCGAAAATGTAGAGAAATGAACAGACTTGTGCAGGTTGGAAATGAACGGATCTGTGCAGGGTGGAAATAAATGGACCTGTGCGGGTCAGATGGGGCCTGCCGCAGCATATGCTGCGGCAGGCCGTTTCTTTTTGCGGCTGGTGCAGGATGAAAAGCGGATTCGTTGCGGCTGCACGTAAGATATTGCTTTGAAATATATATAGTATATCATAATAAATCATGCGGTATTATCAAATAAGTTGAATTGAAATGATATCTTTGCCTGCGGTAAAATCATAAATAAGTTCAATATAAAAATGTTGCAGGGGTCATGAGATGAGTGAAGGAAAAATTACATTTTGCAAAGGCGGCGGGTGTACTGCGAAGCTTGGCGCACAGGCATTGAACCGGGTGCTCAGCCTCCTTCCCAGGGGGGAGAAGGATCCGGATCTTCTGGTAGGATATTCCAGCAGAGATGATGCTGCGGTTTACAGGCTGACGGATGAGGTCGCGTTTGTGCAGACGCTGGACTTTTTTCCGCCGATGGTAGAGGATCCCTACCTTTTCGGGCAGATTGCTGCCGCAAATGCGCTGAGTGATATTTATGCGATGGGCGGGACAGTGAAAACTGCGCTGAATATCGTCTGCTTTCCGGAAAAGTGGGATCTGAATATCCTTGGCGAGATCCTCAGGGGCGGATCCGAGAAGGTGATCGAGGCCGGTGGAAGTCTTGCGGGCGGGCATTCGATCGCGGATTCGGATGTGAAGTACGGACTCAGCGTGACGGGGGTCGTGCATCCGGACCATATCTGGACGAATGATACGGGAAGGCCGGGAGACAAGCTGATCCTCACCAAGGCATTGGGGGTGGGAATATTGTGTACGGCTGAGCGTGTCGGCGAGGCACCGCCGGAAGGGATGGAGGCAGCGATCCGTTCCATGACAACCTTGAACAAAGCTGCCGCTCAGTGCTGTCATCATTTTGAGATCCATGCATGTACGGATGTCACAGGATTCAGTTTTCTGGGACATCTGCATGAGATGATGGGCGGAAGGCTGTCCTGCAGGATATTTGCAGACCAGGTTCCGGTGCTTCCGGGCGCGATTGCATGCGCGGACGAATTCCTGCTGACTGCGGCAGCGCAGCGCAACCGGAACCATGCTGGCAGGTACGTTTGCTTTGAGAACATTCCGTTTGCAATGGAGGAAGTTCTGTTTGATCCGCAGACCTCCGGAGGATTGCTTGTCGCTGTCTCGCCAGAGCATGCCGATGGCCTGCTTGAAGAGCTGCGCGCATGTAAGCTTCCTGCCGCTATTGTGGGTGAGATCTGTGACAGGAATGAGGTGGAGATCCGGGTTTTGGGTCATGCGGAGTAAGGATTTCTTAAGAGTGTATCCTGGAAATGCAAACGGGTGTACCGTCTCAATGGCCTTTGCAATTGATGACATCAGACTGGATTCAGAAATCAGATTGGATTTACATGCAACGCGAAGGAAGGTTGGAAGGAGGAACACAGCCATGGTAACGAAGGTCAATGCACTTGGGGACGCGTGCCCGATCCCGGTAGTGAAGACGAAGAATGCGATCAAAGAATTGAATGGTGCCGGGACAGTAGAGACGCTGGTGGATAACGAGATCGCGGTTCAGAACCTGACCAAGATGGCGAATCAGAAGGGATACGCCGTGAGATCGGAGAAGCTTTCTGATGACCAGTTCAAAGTGACGATGGAGATCGGGGAAGCAATGGATGCCGGTGAGAGACCGGAGGCACCCGGCACGGCTGAGGAATGCCTTGTGACACCCGGGGCGCGTCCGAAGAAGATTGTCGTTGCGGTTACCGCTCCGGTGATGGGAACGGGGAATGACGAGCTTGGAGCGGTATTGATCAAAGGCTTTTTATACGCCCTGACGCAGCAGGAGGAGCTTCCTTCAACGATCCTGTTCTATAACGGGGGAGCGACGCTGACCTGTGAAGGCTCGGCTTCGATTGAAGACCTCAAGAGCCTGGAGGCGCTGGGGGTTGAGATCCTTACCTGCGGAACATGCCTGAATTATTACAAACTCTCTGAAAAGCTGAAGGTGGGCGGAGTCACGAATATGTATGAGATCGCGGAAAAACTGACGAGTGCGGATCTTGTGATCCGTCCGTGAGAATCTACGACTCCAGTGCAAAAGCATGCCCACACGGCAAGCTTGCCTGCAAGTGGGGGGTGATGCTTTATTGCACTGGAGTCATCTAAGGATCTGTTACAGAATAACTTGTACATCTGACTTGTCCAAACGCTCATCTGCTGCGTTGGAAAGCCTCGCCGTAGTAATGATAACCTACATGCCAGGATAATTCTGGCTGTAACATGCATGCAGGCTGCAGC
>CAMJIC010000197.1 GCA_946405675.1 uncultured Clostridia bacterium | reverse complement strand
AGCGCGAGCGGCCCTCCGACGCAATCCATAGCCTGACCGGCCGGGCAGTGAACAGCAACCTGGCCAGGGTGTGACTTGTAACGTCTGTGATACGATAAGCAGCAAGCCAGAGGGTGGCAGATGGACAAACTGTCCCAAAAATCATATAATTGCCTGGATTTCTCCTATTGAAAATGCATACAGGACACAGACCATCATGGATACAGATACAACAACAAGAAAACTCAACGAAGAGCTGCTGCATTTTATCGACGCAAGTCCGAATGCGTTCTTTGCGGTTCATAACATGGCGCAGATGCTCACAAAGGCCGGCTTCCGGGAGCTTTCCGAGAGCCTTTCCTGGGATCTTCATCCGGGGGATTCGTGCTTTGTCACGCGGAACGGATCCGCCCTGATCGCTTTCCGGATTCCGGAACGGACAGATTACGCCGGCTTCCAGATCATGGCCAGCCACTGTGATTCCCCCGCATTCCGGATCAAGCCCAACGCAGAGATCGTCGTGGGGAATGCCTATGTGAAGCTGAATACTGAGAAGTATGGCGGGATGCTGTGCGCCCCCTGGCTTGACCGGCCGCTTTCTGTCGCGGGCCGGGTGATCATAGCATGCGATAACGGAATCCAGTCCCGCCTGGTCAACGTGAACCGTGACCTTCTTGTCATTCCCAACCTGGCGATCCATATGAACCGCCAGGCCAACGACGGCTGCAGCTTCAACGCACAGGTTGACATGCTCCCCCTCTTTGGCGAAGCCGGAAAAGACACCCAGGACGGCAAAAACAGGCTGATGGAGCTGATCGCCGGATGCACAGGCACCACCGCAGACCGGATCCTCGACTGCGACCTGTTCCTCTATAACCGGATGAAGGGAACTTTCTTCGGGGAAAAGGAGGAATTCATTGCCAGCGGACGGCTGGACGACCTGCAATGCGCATTTTCCTCCCTGAAGGGACTGCTCCTTGCCAGGCCCTCAGGCAGCATTGCCGTCCACTGCGTCCTGGACAATGAAGAGGTGGGAAGCGGCACCAAACAAGGCGCAGCGGGTACATTTCTGAAAGATACCCTCCGGCGCATCAACATGGCGCTTGGAGGAAGTGAGGAAGACCTGATGCGCAGGATACCCGCAAGCTTCATGGTATCCGCGGACAATGCACACGCGGTTCATCCCAACCACGACGGCAAGGCGGACCCCACCAACCGTCCGCTCCTCAACCACGGGATTGTCATCAAATACAGTGCCAACCAGAAGTACACAACAGACGCGGTCTCCGGCGCGGTTTTCCGTGCGGTCTGCAAAAAGGCAGATGTCCCGTACCAGACGTTCACGAACCGCTCTGACATGGTCGGCGGTTCCACGCTGGGCAACATCTCCCAGTCTCAGGTTTCCCTGAATACCGTTGATATCGGCCTTCCGCAGCTGGCAATGCATTCCCCCTATGAGACCGCCGGCACAAAGGATACGGCATACCTGGTCAAGGCAGCGCAGGTGCTGTTTTCCGGCAGCATGCATTTCCAGGCTGACGGAAGCTGCACACTGAACCTCTGACCTCCCGAGGACAGCTGCACGCCGGATCATGAATCCCCCTGCAGCTGCTTTTCTTCCCAGAGTTTCCTGACAGCTTTCCTGTCAAGCTTTTGCATACGGTTCCGCGGAATTTCATTTACCCTGATGATATAGGAAGGTCTCTTATACCGCTCCAGACGGCTGGCGAGAAATTCACGCACTTCCTCTATGCGGCACATATCACTCACCTGATCTGCGCCGCACATATTGCCCACATTATCTTTGCCGCACATATCACCCATCTGATCTGCGCCGCACATATTGCTCACATTATCTTTGCCGCACATATCACCCATCTGATCTGCGCCGCACATATTGCCCGTATTATCTTTGCCGCGCACATCTTCCATCGCCACGAACAATGCGGGAACCTGCCCCATTACGGGATCCTCCACACCGATGCAGGCGGCATCAAATACCTTCGGATGCTCAGTCGCCGCATTCTCGATCTCCAGAGGAGAAACCTTCTCCCCGCCCACATTGATGATATCATCGGCACGGCCAAGCATGTATACAAATCCTTCTTCATCCATGAAGGCCAGGTCATTTGTATACAGCCACCCGTCCACCAGGGCAGCGCTGCTTGCGTCCGGCATTTTGTAATATCCGGCCATGGTCATATCCCCCTGAATCGCCAGCCGCCCCGCATGCTCCGCATCCCTTGCCGCGATTTCCTTCCCGGATGGCATATCCACGATTTTCACCCGCGCAGTGGATACCGGTTTCCCGATTGCCTTGATCTTATCCATCCGATGGCTGACATCCAGGAAAATGACGCCGCCCGTCTCAGAGGATCCCCAGGTATTATAGATCTGCGTATCCGGAAGCATCTGAGGCAGCCTTCGCTTCATGTCACTGGATAAAGATCCCGCTCCGATCTCCAGCAGCCGGAGCCGGCCGAATACCTCCGGGAAATCATTCATTTTCCTTGTGAGATGCTCGATCATTGCAGGGACGCATACACAGGCACTGCACTGATATTTCTCCATATTCTCCCGCAGATCATCAAGAAGAGAAAAACCACTCTGCAGAACGACGGTGGCGCCAAGATAAAGTGCCATACGTACCTGCCTTAATCCAAGGGAGTGACATAGCGGAAGCGGATCGAGAAGGACATCCGTTCCCCGGAACCCGGTACCTTCCACATTATTCCGGGTGATGGCTAAAATATTCCCGTAGGTAAGCATCGCGCCTTTCGGTGTTCCGGTGGTTCCGGTCGTAAAGATCATCTCCGCAATATGACTCCTGTCAGGGGTAAGATAAGAAATACCTTCCGGAGTGTCATCGGGAATGCCATCTGAAGTGTCATCCGGAATACTACCCGGAATATCATCTGAAATACCCTCTTGAATGCTTTCTGAAATGCCCTCTTCCGCACGAAGCGCCATTGACTCCTCATATAGCTTCTCCAGGCTGGCCGCACGTACCCCTTCCCTGTGGAAAGGCATATCGGTAAGGATCAGGTCCGGCCGGGCAAAGTCATACAGCTTTAATACCGTATCCTCCATCCAGACCTTGTCCAATGGAATCGTTATGGCCTGCAGGTACTGCACGGCCAGGAACGCAACAATATATTCCGGCCTGGAAAGGCCAGTAATCATGACTCTTCCGCCCGCCGGAATCCGGTACTGATATTTTAAGATCGATGCCATATTTTTCACCCTTTTCACAAGGTCCCGATATGACACCACATCATTCTTCACAATCAAAGCGCTCTTGCCACCTGACTCCTCAGCATGATTCAAAACCGCCTCCACCAACGTACGGTACATCTTTGTACTTCCTCACTTTATCAATTGCTTCGCCACATTCCAGCCGCCATCATTCGCATGATGGTTTTCAATGAATCGGCCACATTTGCATAAGATGCCTGCTGTGCTTTCAAATCCAGAAAAACCTTGCGATCATCAATATCGATCTTGTCGCTTTCCAGGAGCCGCTCATATGTCTTACATAATCCCGCCAGTTTCACTTGAAGCTTTTCATAGGCATCCTCAAAGGATAAAGCCTCAACTCCTTTGAGCGTCAGAAACAGAACCGGATACTGATTCATCCATTCTGCGTAGAATGCCTCCTCCTTCTCCTATTATATTCCAGAATCGTCCGATGACCAAGAAGAGAAGCGCTGAGAACAGGGCTGTTTCAAGTTCCCCGGGTCCGGCACTGTACACAGGCAGTCAATCAGACTGACCGGTCTCCAAGTGTTCTTAGGACACCTCCAAACGTATTCCCAGACAATCCAGAAGCCGCGCCTGCTCTTCGCTCACAACAGACACAAATGGGCTGTTTTCGATGTATACAAGCGTATATTTCTGCTAAACCGGTAACAAACTTGCTCCAGCTGAGTATTAACAATCTGCATATTTGCGATTTGACCTTTTCAAATCACCTTTTTGGTTGTATTATAGCATATAGATATATCAGCTCTTAGGAGCTGTTCAGAAATAACTTGTACATATGACGCAGGACAAACGTTCATAT
>CAMJIC010000196.1 GCA_946405675.1 uncultured Clostridia bacterium | reverse complement strand
CGGAGGCCAGCTATGTGACCCTTGAAAATGCCTGGAAATGGAAGGAGCTGGTCCTGCGCAAGGAAGTGCTTCACCAGGATGCGGCCGCATGCGCGCAGCCTTTTACCTTCCGCCTCTGGAAAGTGCGCGAGAGTTCGGATGCGGCATCCTTTGACCCGGCGGACCCGTCACTGACATCTGACCCTGTGGCCGGTGTGGAGGGGACGATGGAGGATACGAGCTTTGTGACGGATGAGAACGGATGCTTTACGCTCATGTGCGCGGGGAAGGATGCGGTGCTGAAGCATCTTCAGGCGGGCAAGACCTATGTCGTCCAGGAAGTCGACCTGCCTGAGGACTATGAAGCTGTCAATCAGGGGATCCAGGCGGCTGCCATGCCGCTTCTTGGCAGCCGGAGGTTTGTCACGATTCAAAACAGCTGGAAGAAGAGAAGCCTGTGCGTCACAAAGACTGTGCTGGCCGGAACGCATCAAAACCGCACGACTGTATGTACACCGGGTTATCCCGGCATGTTTCCGGCCGGAAACGGAACCGTGACCCTTTTTTCCTGCGCACCGGAGGGGATGGCAGGATTCACGGTTACCTTCCCGCGCCGGATTGACCTAAGCCGCAATGAACGGCTTTATGTAATCAGCGCAAATCAGAGGATCGATTATTTTACCGGGGTGATCGAGGCGGGAACCTCGAAAACATATACGGGATATTCACAGGCATCCTTCCAGCTTTGGGGAATGAGCAAGGCTATGAATGAAGGGTTATTCTTCTTCTTCAGCCCGGCCTTCCCGGAGGAGGCTTCGCCGGGGGAGGACGCATCCGGGAAAACGTTCTCTTTCCTCCTTGAAACCGCAGCGCCAGGACAGGAGATGGAAGCGGTGCCGGATGCCTTATTTCTGACATCGGACGGGCAGGAAGGACGGACGGATGCAGATGGGCGCTTTTCTCTTTCGGCAGGGATGAGCGCGACTTTTCCGGACATTGCCGAGGAAGGCAGTGAGTGGAGGGTAACGGAGACGCCGGATCCCTCCTGTCCCCAGGCATATCCTGCCGGAGGGAAACCGCAAAGCGGAGTTTTCGGTGAGGGAGGAGAGGATCTTTCACGGGCGTTGTTCATTAACGGGCAGTCCTGCCAGGGAATGTTCCGGAAGCAGTATTGCGCCATGCCTGGAGATGAGGCGGCAGAAAGGTATCTGACGGAGCAAAGAAACTGCCAGGGAGCCTCTTCCCTGAAAAGTGTGTTTCTGGTTGAGGTATCGGATGACAGCGGTGCATTTGTCCCCTATTCCGGCATGCTGGAGATCGCGGATGCATCGGAAGGAGCCTTGCTTCGATGCGAGATTCCGGATGGACTTATATGTATCGGAGAAGGCCAGACGGTGATCCTTTCCGGACTGGCGCCAAATGGCTTATGGCGTGTGACGGAGACAAGGAACGGACTTGTCATTCAGGATCATATTGTCTACGGAACAGCCTGCCTGTCTCCGGGAGAGGGGAGGCAGATGAGCGCAGATCCTTCCCGGGAGGTATCGGACATGGTTTTTGTCAACGAGATCCACAGTGTAGATATGAGAGAGGAATCTCTTGTGCGGAAAGACCTTCTGTCGTCATCTGACGGATGGGAGAGAGTTCCTGAAGGGGCTGTCCTGGCATTTTGCCTGGAACGTTATTCCCAGGGAGCCTGGCATGCGGCCGGCGGCGTAGACTGGATCCAGGTCAATGGCGGTATCCCTGTTCAATCCGCCTTGAACCAGACAGGAGAAGACGGGATCATCCGTGTTAAGAAGGAAAGTCCCCAGGCTGGAGGAGGCGTAAACGGGCAGTGGGTTTTCCCCATCGCGATTTCTGATGGACGCGTCAGGACTCAGCTTTATTACCTTACGCATGAAGCGCAGGAGGGAGATTTGCTGATCCGGGAAGCGCTGGATCTTTCCGATCCCTCTTATGGGATGCTTGTCAGGTGCGAGGGCAATACCTTCATCAATGAAAATGACATGCAGACACTGGTCGTGGAAAAGCAGACGGATGTGAAAGCCGACCAGCCGTTTCGGTTCAGGATCAGGCAGCAGGTCGGGGATGATCTCTTCAGCCCGGGGAGAATCGCGTTCCGCATCCGTGACCCTCAGTCCGGAGAGGATATGGGAGGAGATACGACGGATGCGCAGGGAGCTTTCAGCCTGTACAGCGCATCCCAGGCTGTGTTCCGTCTGCCGCAGGGTACCAGGTGGGAGGTGACGGAGGAAAATACAGGGAACTGGAAGCTGGTATCATGTACAATGGAAAACGCGGTTACAGATCCCGCCCATACGCCGGGAGGGATGCTGTTTGAAATACCTCCGGTCAGGCACAATGTAGTGCTTACATCAAAGCTTTTGAAGGAGACCTTGACAGATCCTGCCACAGGGCAGGTGCTGAACCTGAAAGGGCGGCAGGTCAGGATTCCGCATTATATCAAAAGAGGGGATGAGATCCTGGAGATCACCCAGATCGACGATCAGCTGTTTTCCAATTCCAGCATTCAGTCTGTTTACATAGAGGATGGGATCAGAAAGATCGGGAACAGGGCATTTTACCAGTGCATCTTCCTTTCCTCCGTGCGCCTGCCGGAAACGCTGGATGAATTCGGGAACAGATGCTTTGTCCTGACAAATCTGGCAAGCCTTGAGATTCCGGCTTCGGTCAGGAAAACAGGGTCGGGAATTGTGGCAAACTGCAGCCGCCTGAAGGAAATCATCATCCATCAGAAGGAGGAGGAGAGCCCGTTTTCCGGGTATGAATGGAACAATTCGCAGGATATACACGTTGTTTTTTCAGGTGAATCATGAGATAACCGTAAAAATTAGTGTAATTTGGTGCTTTTGCGATTGAATTATGAAAAACATAATGTTACAATACCTGCATCGTAACCAGATAATTGTGTTTCAGGAGGAGGAAGAAGGTTATGAAAAAGGTTATTACAGTAGCTGTGTCCGGTGTTCTTGCTGCAAGCTTTGCCATGAGTGCATGTGCTGCTGAGACCATCAAGATTGGCGGAATCGGGCCGATCACGGGTGCTGCTGCGATCTATGGTTCGAATGTGAAGAACGGCATGGAGATCGCGGTTGAGGATGTGAACGCGTCCAATCCGGACCTTCAGTTCGAGCTTCAGTTTGAAGATGACGAGCATGATCCGGAGAAGAGCGTGAACGCATACAACACGCTGAAGGACTGGGGGATGCAGCTTCTGGGCGGAACCGTTACGACCAGCCCGTGTCTGGCGGTCGGGGCGGAGGCATTGAATGACAATATGCTGATGCTGACCCCGTCTGCTTCCTCACAGGATGTCATTGACCTGGGGGACAATGTATTCCAGGTATGCTTTACGGATCCGAACCAGGGAACTGCTTCCGCGGATTACATTTCCGAGCAGAAGCTGGGAGAGAAGATCGGCGTGATCTACAACTCCGCTGATGCGTACTCTTCAGGAATCTATTCTACCTTCATGGCGGAGGCTGAGGCGGTAGGACTGGAAGTCGTCGCGGAGGAAGCGTTCACGGATGACAACTCCACTGACCTGACAACGCAGGTGCAGTCCTGCCAGAACGCAGGCGCGGACCTGATCTTCCTGCCGATCTATTATACTCCGGCAAGCCAGGTTCTGATCGCTGCCGACAAGATGGGCTATGACGTGAACTTCTTCGGATGTGACGGGCTGGACGGCCTGCTGACCGTGGAAGGCTTCGATACTTCTCTTGCGGAAGGCGTCATGCTGCTTACCCCGTTTGTTGCGGATGCGGCGGATGAGAAGACGCAGGATTTTGTTGCCAAGTATGCGGAGAAGACAGGCGGGGATGTCCCGAATCAGTTCGCTGCGGATGGCTATGATGTTGTCCGTGTGCTGTACGCGGCATGCGAGCAGGCAGGCGTGACCGGCGACATGGATGCTTCCGAGATCTGTGAGGCAGTCAAGGCAGTCATGACCAGCGGAGACTTCACCTATGACGGCCTTACCGGCGAGGGCATGACCTGGGATGCGAGCGGCGCAGTCTCCAAGGCTCCCCGCGGCATGGTCATCGAGAACGGTGAATATGTCAGCCTTGATGCTGAATGATGTATGGGCTTAGGAGCTGTTCAGAAATAACTGGTACATATGACGCAGGACAAACGTTCATATGCAAGGAGGAAAACGCAGCCGTAG
>CAMJIC010000195.1 GCA_946405675.1 uncultured Clostridia bacterium | reverse complement strand
TGAACGGGATAGAAACGGATGCACGGAGCAAAGATGACGGATCCGGGGAGGAATGCAGGAACCCGGCAGTCGTTGCGGAGGATACAGATGGAAAGCAGGATGGGGAGGAGGAAAGCTATGGATATGAGCAATCCATGACGCTGGAAGCCCTGGCGCAGCTTCCTCAGGAAGAAGCCGGGGCGGCAACGCAGGTTTTGGGATATGAAGAGGGGAAGCGAAAAAAGGGAAAGCGGCTTGCATCGGCTGATCCGGGAAGGCAGCTTTGGACCTGCTCTGACTATTATGTCAATGAACCGGACCTTCATAACGTTTCCAAGACGGATGATTTCTCCCTGAAGTATCAGGTCGAATTCCATGCTTCGACAAACCTGGAGGAAGGCTGTGTTGAGATCAGGATCCCGGAAGCCCTTCTTGCAGACCGCATGGGGAATCCGGTCATTCCTTCCCAGATCGGCGTTCCTGGCGGGACACGGGAATCCCCGTCCCAGAGCCTGAACAGTCCCTTCAACTGGTACCGGGATGAGGCGCAGGGAATGATCGTCTTTTTCAACTTCAGGAAGATCGTATCCGGAACAAATACCGCATTCCAGGTACTGTATCATCCAGTCAGAATCCTTGACATTGTGGACGGATCAGCATGGTCTTTGACCCCTCATGCCTATGTGACGCTGCAGGACGCCGGCACGCAGGACAGGGAAATGGATACACTCACCGGCTGTGTGGATTCCCATGCACAGCTGCTTGGCGCGTCGGCGGACGCATTTTCAGACGGATCTATCCGCTGTATGCCGGCACTCTATACGAGGGATCAGGTAAGGCGTGTGCTGGGAGCGGAACCTCCTTCCTTTGTCTCAGGGAACGAGGATGAATGGATGTTCCTTGCATGGAAGATCGACAGCCAGGGCCAGTATAACCAGCCATGGTCTTTGCAGATTGATGCAGACCTTCTGGCGGAGGGCCTCACCGCAAGCGGGGATCTTTGCGTGGTTGGGAGCGTGACAAAAGTCATGGGATCGGAAAATGGATCCGGAAGCCAGGGAAAAATCGTCCGGTATCAGGCAGGTGAGGAGAACAGCTTCTGCATTGCGAAACTTTCCTCTGAAGACCTGAGCCAGTTTGTGAAACAGGGGATGTTCCGCCTGACGACCATCACGGTAACGGCTGTCAGGAAAAGCTGCCTGAAGGCACATGATTCTGTGCTGGGGCTGAAGGCTTCTGTAAAGCTCACACCGGCGGATGGGAGGGATCCGGTTACGGAATCTGCAGCGCAGGCATCCTGGACGTTCGTGGATTATCAATGGAAGTATCAGGGGGATGATGTAGGGATCAAGGCATGGACAGGTTCCGCCGCCCAGAATGATACGGTTTCCTACAGCCAGAAGGAAGAGACCATGAATGGCTGGATCAATGAGTACAGGATGGCGCAAACCCTGTCAGAAGAAGCTGGCGTGGTTCCATTCCGGATCCGTTCGGAGTGCAGGGGATATTCTTACACCCATGAGACAGGAGGGCCTTCGGCCGGAAGCTATAAAGCCGGAACAGGGTATGAAGTCACCACGGCGGATGATGTGGTTTATCTTGCAGGCATTACGCAGGGAAATGGTGCCCTGCAGGTGCTGGGGCCGCAGGATTATTATTATTCCAGCGTCAGTGTAACCATTAAGGACCGGGGAATGGATCTGTTCGAAGACAAAATCTGTGCTCCGATGGCAGAGGACAAATGCCCGGGGGCAGACAGGTCTACGGAAATATATGCGCTCTATGAGGATTCAGCCGGGTGGGAGCTGGTATCTTCCTGCCCGTGGAACAGCTCCGGGAAAATCAGCTATTCGTTCTCGAAAGAGCAGCTTGCAAGAAAGGTATGGAGGGTGAAGGTGGTGCATCACGCAGTGGATTATGACTCTTCCTGCACGATCGATTCTGCCCTGTGCCTGAGAAATTCCAGCCCTGTCCTTACCGGGCTTTTGGGCAGTGAGGACGGCTCTGCCTGCGTAATCAAGGCGGAGCATCTGGGCAGCGTCCTGGCGAGGAGCACCGGGACATCCGCTGACGGGTGGTTCCATGATACAAGGGAGAACATATACGAAAATTATTCGGAACCCGGGCTGGCGGAACTCACCGGTTCACTGTACGGCATTCCTTCCATGCGGGCAAATTCCTTTGCGACGCTCACAGAATGGAAGAAGCATGCCAGGGCGCTCAAAACGGCCGGGCGTGAAAACGATCCGGAACATGGCTGCGTCAGCCTGACCTATACGATTGGAGCGTTGGAAGGATATCTTGTATACAGTCAGGAGGCAGCCAGGAGGCTTTCACGGGGCAGTCAGTTCCAGAACGCGCCGGACCGGACGGAATATATGATCTATGATCTTCTTCCGGAGGGCGTGGTTTTTGATCCGTCTGTGACAATGAAAGCCGGGCTTGTGATGGGAACGGAGGACAGGCACCTGGTGAAGCCGTCCTTGTGGGACATGCAGGATGTCAGGGCCAAGATCGATCCTTCCTCCGGAATCCGGAGCAACTGGAGAGATACAGGCAGGACGCTTCTGGCCATCCACGTTTCCATCGCCCGTGATGCGGAGCTGATTCCGCGCATGTACAGGGAAATGTGGATGAATGGAATCGGCGTGCAGTTTGGATGCACCTGTCCATACAGGGATCTGAAGACCATGAACGCCATGCCGAACATTGCCGCCGTGATGAGCGTACCTTCCCCGGATAATCCTGTATGCCAGATCCTTGGGGCGGAAGACGAGGTGGCATGTGATGATGGGAATGTGGTTCCCTATGAAGGAGAGGAAAGAGAAGCCCTTGGGGTATTCGGTGCGGATATTGACGGGGACGGAATCACAGACCTGCGGAATGTCCTGTACGCGATGGCGCTGTCCTCGGCGGACACAGCGGTCAGCCTGACAGATGGAATTGATCTGACGGTGAAGTCCGACAGGGAGGAATTCACCGACGGTGCAAGGACCGCAGTGATCGGGCAGGGGGATCCCTATACTTATCGGATCGATGTGGCAAATACATCCTCCCAGCCAATCTCGGAGCTTGTCATCTGCAGCCATCTGGAGATGGGAAAACAGGAGAGGGAAGACGCGGAAAGCGGGCGCATTTTCGATGAGCAGACGTGGCAGGGATTCCTGGAAAGCGTGGATACGAAAGCCTTGTCCCGCCGCCAAATCGCACCGGTCATATGGCTCAGCCTGGATCCGCTCTCCCCGTTCCCGGAGGAAGGGAAGTCGCCGGACAGCATCCTGACACATGAAAACGGCTGGATCCGGATGGAGGACTGGAACAGGGATATAGGAGAAGTGCGTTCTGTCGCTGTAGATCTGAGAAAAAAGACAGATGGAAGCAGCTTCATCCTTGATATGGGAGATTCTGTGCATCTGTTCCTGCATATGCAAGGCCCCGGGATCGGGGAAGGAGAAGGCGAGACCACGGCAGAGCATGCTTATCACTGTGCTTCCTTCTACAGCATCAGCGAAGATGAACCGGATGGGGACCTTGTCCAGGGGAATGCGGTTGAGGTGTCATTGAAGAAAAAAGCTGTCCTGATTGCAGAGAAGATTCTCACGAATCCTGCTGAAGACGGCAGCCGGAAGGAATCCTTTCTGTTCCGCCTGACCAGGAACGGGGAGCCTGCAGCGCTTCACCAATTCAGGCTGGAAGAAAAGGAAACGGATGAGTCCGGCATTCAGGCATGGAGGAGGGACGATACCCTGCATACCACCATGAAGGACGGAATCTTCAGCCTTCGTTCCGGGCAGCGCGCGGTGTTTGAAAATGAGCCGGGAGGGGAGGAATTGGAGGTAGAGGAGGTTTTGCCTGCCTGCTATGAGGCAGTTGTCACACAGGAGGAAACACAGGAGGGAATGGTGCATCGGTTTGAAAACACCTGGTATCCGACTCTTTTCCTGACAAAAAAGATCCTCGGAGTGCCTGAAGACACAAGTATTCCGGAGGATGTGTTCCGCGTGAAGGTGACTGCGGGAGGAAAAAGCCTGAAGGGAATGCCTTACTGGAGCATAGATCCGGAGAATGCGTTGATGGAAAACCAGATCCTGGAGGAGCGTATCATTGATGAAGACAGCTGTGTCCTTCTGCGTGCAGGTGAGGTGATCGCGCTTCATCCAGGGGAGGAAGGGGTTCCTTATGAGGTCACGGAGGATGCTTCCTGCTATGGTGAACAGAGCGATTATGTCGGTGTGACCACCACGATGGCCGGACTCCTGGGTCCGG
>CAMJIC010000194.1 GCA_946405675.1 uncultured Clostridia bacterium | reverse complement strand
CAGGATCATTTTTCTGGGCGAGGAAGTAACGGATGTCTCTGCGAACATCATTGTCGCAGAGCTCCTGTTCCTGGAGTCAGAGGATCCGAATAAGGATATTCATCTGTATATCAACAGCCCGGGCGGATCCGTATCCGCAGGATGGGCGATTTATGACACGATGCGCTATATCAAGTGCGATGTCTCCACGACCTGTATCGGCATGGCTGCCAGTATGGGTGCGTTTCTTCTGGCGGGAGGCACGAAAGGGAAGCGGTATGCGCTTCCGAATTCGCAGGTCATGATCCATCAGCCCTCCGGCGGCGCGCAGGGTCAGGCGAGTGACATCAAGATTCAGGCGGAGCAGATCATCGAGACGAGGAAGCGGCTGAATCAGTATCTGGCCGAAAACAGTGGTCAGCCGATCGAAGTGATCGAACGGGATACGGAACGGGATCACTGGATGAGCGCTGAAGAAGCGAAGGCGTACGGCCTGATTGATCAGGTCGTGACTTCAAGGTAAGGGGAAAAATGGCAGGAAAGAATTACGATAGGATCAGGTGCTCCTTCTGCAATAAGACAGAGGATCAGGTGCGCAAGCTGATCGCGGGTCCGGGCGGGGTCTACATCTGTGATGAGTGCATTGATGTCTGCTCGGAGATCCTGGAGGATGAGCTGGCGGAGGATGACGTGAATACTGTGCACAGCGAGATCAACCTGCGCACGCCGAAGGAGATCAAGGCATTTCTGGATGAATATGTGATTGGCCAGGATGAGGCCAAGAAGACTCTGTCTGTCGCGGTTTATAACCACTACAAGAGAGTCCTTTCCAATAGTTCATCCGCTGCAGATGCGGTTGAGCTGCAAAAGAGCAATATCCTGATGCTTGGACCGACAGGATCCGGCAAGACTTATCTTGCCCAGACGCTTGCGAAGATGCTGAATGTCCCATTCGCGATCGCGGATGCCACATCCCTCACGGAAGCAGGCTATGTCGGTGAGGATGTGGAGAACATCCTGCTCAAGCTCATCCAGGCTGCCGACTATGACATTGACAGAGCCCAGCGGGGAATCATCTATATTGATGAGATCGACAAGATCACCCGTAAGAGTGAGAATGTTTCCATTACCCGGGATGTATCCGGCGAAGGCGTCCAGCAGGCGCTCCTGAAGATCATTGAAGGAACGGTTGCGTCTGTCCCGCCTCAGGGTGGCAGGAAGCATCCGCATCAGGAACTGATCCAGATCGACACGACGAATATCCTCTTTATCTGCGGAGGGGCATTTGAAGGGCTTGATAAGATCATCGAAAACAGGATGGATACCAAGTCCATGGGCTTCCTTGCGAATATTACCCAGAAGCGCGAAGAGAATGTCGGGGAGCTTCTGAAGAATGTGCTTCCGCAGGATCTGATCCGTTTCGGACTGATCCCTGAGTTTATCGGTCGTGTGCCCATCGTCGTAAGCCTGAACGCGCTGGACCGTGATGCCATGATCCGGATTCTGACGGAGCCGAAGAATGCGATCATCCGCCAGTATCAGAAGCTGTTTGAGCTTGATGGCGTAGCGCTTACCTTTGAAGAGGATGCGGTGGCGGAGATTGCGGACAAGACCATCGAGCGCAAGATCGGCGCCAGGGGCCTGAGATCGATTATTGAAGGCGCGATGCTGAATGTGATGTATGAGATCCCGGGTACGAAGAACGTCACCGGCTGTGTGATGACGAAAGCGGCGATTGACGGTGAACAGGAGCCGGAGCTGATCTATGCGCAGAGTGAGCCTGAAGGGGATAAGCCCAGGCGGGGCAGGAAGAAGAATACCCTTGAGGAGACTGCCTGAAGAATATGAAGATACGAAGCGCTGAATTAAAAACGGTCTGCGGCTTTACCAGCACCCTGCCGCCGTCGGATCTGCCGGAGCTTGCGTTTGCCGGCAGGTCCAATGTTGGGAAGTCTTCCCTGATCAACGCATTGATGCAGCGAAAGCGTCTGGCCAGGGTCGGGGAGACCCCGGGCAAGACCAGAACCATCAATTTCTATGAGGTGGATGCGCTTCTGCCTCTGGAAGAAGGGAATGCTGTTTCGGATCCTTTGCCGGGTGATCCGGCCAGGGCACCGGAGAGAGGAGCGGCGGCAAAGCCGGCCCCGAGCTTGTTCTGCCTGGTCGATCTTCCCGGCTACGGTTTTGCAAACGTATCCGTGGCCGAGAAGCAGCGCTGGGGAAAGATGATCGAACGGTACCTGCGGGATCCAAGAGATCTGCGGGCCGTTTTTCTGTTGCTGGATATCCGGCATGTGCCCAACGCGAACGACCGCCAGATGTATGACTGGATCATAAACAGCGGCCATACACCGGTACTGATCGCGACAAAGGCAGACAAGGTGAAAAGAAGCAAGGTTTCAGGACAGCTGAAGGTGATACGGGAGGGTTTAGGCGCCCCGAAAGGGAGCACCATTCTCCCATTTTCCGCATTAAGCGGAAGCGGCAGGGAGGAAATCTGGTCACAGATCAGTGGCCTGGTGCGATCCTGAGAAGCCTCTCGTTTTACAGGAGTAGAAGAATGAGTAAGAAGGAACTTGCCAAAACATATGATCCGTCACAGATGGAAGACCGGATCTACCAAAGCTGGGAGAAAAGCGGCTATTTCCATGCAAAGGTGAACCCCGATAAGAAGCCGTTCACGATTGTGATGCCGCCGCCGAATGTGACGGGCCAGCTTCATATGGGGCATGCGCTGGACAATACGCTGCAGGATATTCTGATCCGCTGGAAGCGGATGCAGGGGTATGAGGCGCTCTGGCAGCCGGGAACGGACCATGCGGCCATCGCGACGGAAGTGCGTGTCACGAACATGCTCAAGGATAAGGGAATTGACAAGCATGAGATCGGGCGCGAGAAGTTTCTGGAATACTGCTGGGACTGGAAGAATGAGTACGGCAGCCGTATCATGACGCAGCTTCGCAGGCTTGGATCTTCCGCTGACTGGGAGCGTGAGCGCTTCACCATGGATGAAGGCTGTTCCAGAGCGGTGGAGACCGTGTTCTGCAAGCTCTATGAGAAGGGATGGATCTACAAGGGCAGCCGTATCATCAACTGGTGTCCGAAGTGCCAGACCTCCCTTTCAGACGCTGAGGTGGAGCATGAAGACCAGAACGGATCCTTCTGGCATATCCTTTATCCCATTGTGGGGGAGGAAGGAAGGTTCGTGGAGATTGCGACCACCCGCCCGGAGACAATGCTGGGAGATACGGCGGTTGCTGTTGCGGCGGATGATGAACGCTACAGTGATCTGGTAGGGAAGATGCTGAAGCTTCCGCTGACAGACCGTGAGATTCCCGTGATCGTTGACCAGCACGTGGACAAGGATTTCGGAACCGGATGTGTCAAGATCACGCCTGCCCATGACCCCAATGACTTTGAGGTTGGGAAGCGCCATCATCTGGAGGAGATCAATATCCTCAATGATGACGCGACCATGAATGAGCGCTGCGGGAAATATGCCGGTATGGACCGTTATGAGGCCCGCCGTCAGATCGTGAAGGATCTGGAGGAGCTTGGGCTTCTGGTAAAGGTCGTCCCGATCACCCATGCGGTCGGAACCCATGACCGCTGCCATACCACGGTGGAGCCCATGATCAAGCCCCAGTGGTTTGTGAAGATGGATGAGATGGCAAAGGCTGCGCTGGATGTGGTCAGGACGGATGAGCTGAATTTTGTCCCGGAGCATTTTGACAAGACCTACATCCACTGGCTGGAGAACATCAAGGACTGGTGCATCTCCCGTCAGCTGTGGTGGGGACACCGGATCCCGGCTTATTACTGCGATGACTGCGGCGAAATCACCGTCGACAAGGAAATGCCTGCATGCTGTCCGAAGTGCGGATGCAAGTCCCTGCACCAGGACGAAGACGTGCTGGATACCTGGTTCAGCTCCGGCCTGTGGCCGTTCTCCACGCTAGGCTGGCCGGAAAAGACGGAAGACCTGGACTATTTCTATCCCACCACTGTGCTGGTGACGGGTTATGATATCATCTTCTTCTGGGTAGTGAGAATGGTATTCTCCGCCCTGTATACCACCGGCAAATCCCCCTACCAGTATGTGTACGTCCACGGTCTGGTCCGGGATGCCCTGGGACGGAAGATGAGCAAGTCCCTTGGCAACGGCATCGATCCGCTGGAAATGATCGACCAGTACGGCGCGGACGCCCTGCGGTTCATGCTGATGACCGGCATCACCCCGGGCAACGACATGCGTTTCCAGACGGAAAAGATCGAAGCGGCCCGGAATTTCGCCAATAAGCTGTGGAACGCTTCTCGGTTTGTACTGATGAATGCGGAAGACTCGACGATCATCGGGGAAGAAACGGCGAAGGCCAATCTGAAGGCGGAAGA
>CAMJIC010000193.1 GCA_946405675.1 uncultured Clostridia bacterium | reverse complement strand
ATCCAGGATCACGATGATCAACCTGTGGGGCACTTTCTGCGGGCCTTGCATCAGCGAGATGCCTGATCTGGAGGAGCTTCGCCGGAGGCTGGAGGAGAAGGACTGTTCCATCATCGGCGTTGTGGTAGATGTATCCGGCCCTGAGGACAGCAAGCATATCCGGAGCGCAGAGGAGATCATCGGGGAGACCGGCGTGACTTACCTGAATCTGCTTCCATGGGAGACGATAGATAATGATCTTCCGGCGAATGCAATTCCGACCACTTATTTTGTGGATCAAAACGGCAAGGTGATCGGTAAGGCGGCGGTTGGGGCCAGAGGCGCAGATGATTATGAGACGCTGGTGGATGTGCGGCTGGAAGAACTGGATCAATGAAGAATGTGACAGGGCAGCAGCTGGCATGCAGTGCAGGCCGGCTGCGAAACGTGAAGACGGAGGAGGCGGCTATGGCGTACAGGTTCTATGGCTGGGAAACGGCAAATGTGCAGGATGACAAGGGCCGCACACCCAGAGATTATTATGATCTGCTGTCAGATGCATGGTGTGCACAGACCTGCACGCCGCGTATGCGCGCAGACTGGACGAAGGAGAACAGGACACTGGGCCAGTGCTCCATTACGGCATTCCTTCTCCAGGATATCTATGGAGGCAAGGTATATGGAATCCCGTTGAAGGATGGAGGATTCCATTGCTTTAACGATGTGGATGGATGTGTGTTCGATCTGACGAAGGAGCAGTTTGGGGAAACAAGGCTGGATTACGCGAACTGCCAGGAACAGGATCGAAGCGTGCATTTTGCGAAAGAAGAAAAACGGATGAGGTATGAGCTGCTGAAGGAGCGGCTCATGCACCTCATGGAGCCGAAAGAGTAGGAGAAGGCCAGGCAGGGAAATATGGAACAGGATAAGATGGCACACGACAATCGGTCACCTGCAAAGGCAGGGGATCGCAGTGGAAAGCAGGCAAGACCTGCCCATGGAAAGCGGCGCTCCATTGCGCTGGAGCTTTTCGTGGTATTCATCAGTCTGCTTCTTCTGATCCTTGTCGTGATGCTGTGCATGAATCATGCTTACCTGACGCGTTTCTATGAAATGCGCCTTCAGTTTACCCTGAAGAATGCGTATCATGAGGTGGACAGCCACGTGTCCGCTGAGAGCGGAGTGGATCAGGATTATTTCGAGAATGAATTCCGTACATTGGAGCGGTCGGGCAATATCTCGCTGGTGATTTCAGATCCGGAGTTCGAGTCGGTGATCGAGGTGAGCCGTGAGGACGACAAGGTCATGGCGGCACGCCTGAATGCATACAGCATGGGACTGGATCAGATGGACTGCATCATCCTGGAGCAGAAGGACCGCTATGTCATCCAGAAAAAGCCGGACGGGAAGTATCAGATGGATTTTCTGGAGATGTGGGGCGTGCTGCCCTCGAGCGGATATCATTTTATGATGCGGATCCCGATGGACAGCATTCGCATGAGCGCGAAGATCTCCAATGAATTTATTCTGTACACGGTTCTTCTGACAGGGCTGATGGGCATCTTCCTGATCGGATGGCTGTCCCGGCGGATTGCGCGTCCGGTGAAGGAGCTGACCCGTCTGTCGGAGCGGATGGCGAGCCTTGATTTTGACGCGAAATATACGAGCGGCGGAAAGAATGAGATCGGCCAGCTGGGAGAGAACTTCAACCAGATGAGCGAGGCATTGGAAAAGGCGATCTCAGAGCTGAAGACGGCCAACAATGAGCTTCAGAAAAACCTGGACGAGAAAACGAAGATTGACGACATGCGAAGGGAGTTCCTTTCGAATGTATCTCATGAGCTGAAAACGCCGCTGGCGCTGATCCAGGGGTACGCGGAGGGTCTTCAGGACAGTGTGGCGGATGATCCGGAATCCCGGGATTACTATTGTGAGGTGATCGTGGATGAGGCGGAAAAGATGAATACCCTCGTCCAGAAGCTTCTGACATTGAATCAGCTTGAGTTCGGCAAGGATGAGGTGACGCTTGTCCGGTTTGACCTGGCGGAGCTGATCCGGGGGAAGGTGAGCGCCTCAAAGCTTCTGGCGGACCAGAAGCATGCATTGCTGGTATATGAAGGCCCCGCCAGGCTTGAAGCCTGGGGGGATGAGTTCAAGGTGGAAGAGGTTCTGACCAATTACCTGAGCAATGCCATCAACCATATAGATGACCGGGACAGCGGCCATTCCGGATCCCATCTGCCTTCAGAGCCTTTATCCGGCAAGCCTTCTGGCGCTTCAGGAGAAGAGAAAACCGACAGGCGGATCGTTGTGAGAGCAGGGGTGAAGGAGGACGGCGAAAAGGTACGCGTGAGTGTATTTAACACCGGAAGCCATATCCCCGAGGAAGACCTGGATCAGGTCTGGGAGAAGTTCTTCAAGGTGGATAAGGCCCGCACCAGGGAATACGGCGGAAGCGGCGTAGGGCTTTCCATCGTGCGGGCGATCATGGAATCCTTCCATCAGGGATTTGGCGTTCAGAACCTGGACGATGGGGTGGAATTCTGGTTTGAGCTGGACTTTGCCGGTTCAAAGGAGGAAGGAGGGCTCCGGGATCCTGAGAAGAATGCGAATGATCCTGATGCAGCCCTTTCCGGGAGTGAGATGAGAAGGGAGCGCCGCGCCCGCGAAGCTGCTCAGAAGGAAGCGCTGAAGCGTATGAAGAAGGAGATGCAGAAGGAGGACGAAGCGGTTGACGCGGAGTGGGTGAGTACTTCGGATCACTCATGAGGCGCGTCACTTCCCTGCCAGCGGGCCGGCCTGTAAGGATGTGAAAGGGGAAAGCATGAAGAAAAATGCCGGGCGGAATGGCCCGATTATTATTGTCGGGGCTGGGGCTGCGGGGATGATGGCGGCCTGCGCGGCTGCGGCGCGTGGCGCGAAGGTTCTTGTGCTGGAGAAAAATGAGAAGGCGGGAAAGAAGATCTATATCACAGGAAAGGGCAGGTGCAATTTTACAAACCTGTGTGATACGGAGGATTTTTTCTCGAATGTGCCGCGCAGTGCCAGCTTTCTGTATTCCTCCGTTTACGGGTTTGATGCCCATGCGGTCAGGGATTGGTTTGAGGAGCATGGTGTAAGGACGAAGGAAGAACGGGGGCAGCGTGCATTTCCCCTCAGTGACCATGCCTCGGACATCACCCGTTGCCTTGTAAGGGAGATGGAACGTCTCGGCGTGGAGGTATGGCTGAATACGGAGGTGAAGGAGATCCTCTTTTCTTCAAGTCCTCCGGAAGGGGCTGCGGAGGATATGCCTGCCCGGTCTGGGAAAAAGGCTGTGGAGGGTGTGCTCCTTGCAGATGGGAGAAAGCTGTTTTCCGGATGTGTGATCATTGCCACCGGCGGTCTGTCTTATCCATCGACAGGCTCCACCGGGGACGGATACCGGTTTGCCCGCTCGGCAGGGCATGAGGTGAGCCGCCTGAGTCCATCTCTGGTTCCTTTCGAGGTAAAGGAAAAAGATGTGATCGACATGCAGGGGCTTTCCCTGAAGAATGTTACCTTCACCGTTGCAGGGAAAAAGAAAAATCTGTTTCATGAGATGGGTGAGCTGATGTTCACTCATTTTGGGATCACAGGTCCGCTGATCCTGAAGGCAAGCGCCCTGGTGCAGGAGGAGATCGCGCAGGGCGCGCTGCCTGCCTGGATCGATCTCAAACCTGCCCTGACGGAGCCAAAACTGGATGCCCGGATCCTGAGGGATTTTGAGGAGAACCGGAACCGTTCAACGCAAAATGCAGTCAGAGGGCTGTATCCGTCGAAGCTGATCCCTGTGATCCTGAAAAGGGCCGGGATCGATCCGGATACGCCTGTCCATGACGTTACTGCTGCGGCGAGGCGGAGTCTGGTGCAGGCGACAAAAAGGTTTGATCTGACGCTTACCTGCCTTCGTGGGTTCAATGAGGCGGTCATTACCCGGGGCGGCGTGAATGTGAGGCAGGTTGATCCCGGGACAATGGAATCAAAGCTGGTAAAAGGCCTGTATTTTGCAGGCGAGGTGCTGGATGTGGATGCCTTTACAGGAGGCTTTAATCTGCAGATCGCATGGTCGACCGGAAGAGCGGCCGGCGATGCAGGAGGGACAGAATATGGGATTTAATATTGCAATCGACGGCCCTGCGGGGGCGGGAAAAAGCACGGTAGCGAAAATGGCGGCGGGAAAGCTGGAGTTCATCTATGTGGATACCGGGGCGATGTACCGGACCATTGCACTGTACCTGATCCGGAACGGGATCGATGAAGGGGATGAGGCTGCGCTGGAGAAGGCGCTTCAGGACATCGACGTAAGGATTTCCTATCAGGATGGCGTGCAGCATATGTATCTGAACGGTGAGGATGTATCCGGCCTGATCCGTACGCCTGAGGTTTCAGAGAAGGCATCAAGGTCGTCCGCGCAGCCTGTTGTCCGGAAAAAGCTG
>CAMJIC010000192.1 GCA_946405675.1 uncultured Clostridia bacterium | reverse complement strand
TCTGAACAGTTACGCATCGGGCGATGCTTCGCATCCTGAATCGCCCGATGCCGCTGAATTCATACTTTCATACGCCTTCAGCAGCAAGCGCTTCGGGCTGTTTTGAACAGTTGCCCTGATTTTTTCTTTCCCCAACAGTCAGAACTACCATTGTGATATCATCAAACTGAGGAACTCCCACAGTAAACTCTTTGATGTCATCGGTAATGCTCTGCAGCACCTGCTCTCCGGATGAAGCTTTTGTGTTTTCAAGCGTCTTTAGCAGGCGCTGCGTACCGAAAACTTTGTTTGTGCGGTCATGCGCCTCCGTAACGCCATCGGTGTACAGAATCAGGCGGTCTCCAGGCGCAAGCCGGATCTCACTTTGCTTATAGCGTGTAGTTTCCAGACCTGCCAGGAACAGACCGTGTACCGTTTTCATCATTTCGCAAGGTTCACCGTGCCGCTGCAAGACCGGAGGATTGTGTCCGGCGTTTGTATATTGCAGCGTCATCGTCCGGGCATCCAGAATCCCGATCCACGCAGTGGCAAACATGCCCTCCCCGTTATTCTCACAAAGCCGTTCATTGACAGCGGTAAAAATCTCCGATGTGCTGCCGTACGCAAAAGCATAGTCTTTGATGATTGTTTTCGCTGTCATCATGAACAGAGCGGCAGGAGTTCCTTTGCCGGATACGTCGGCGATCAGGAAGCAGACGCGGTTTTCGTCAATGGAAAAATAGTCGTAGAAGTCACCGCCGACCTCCCTGGCGGTATTCACACTGCACCGCAGGCAGATGTCCGGATGATTTTCGAACACCGGTGCGGCGGGAGGCAGGGCATCTGCCTGGATCTTTGCAGCAATACTCATTTCCGCCTGTGCAGACAGAAGCTCTCTGCTCTTGCCAGTAAATATGATACAGTACATAATGATCAGGGACAACAGTACCATTCCATACTGGGCTGAATTTCCAAACTTTCCCTTCATCAGAATATATTCAACAACCGGGAACAGGATAAACGTCAGCGCTGCTGCCTTCTGATTGAACCTGCTGCGGCTTTGAATAATCAATATCGCTGTAAGTACAGCTGCGGCGGCCAGATACAGATCCTCCAGGATGGAAATCGAGGTTTTCTGATACATCCCGGCCGCATCAATAAAGAACGTAACCGGATAAAATACATTGGACAATATGACTGCAAATTCAAAGACCATCAGAACAGGAAGAATTCTGTCTGTCCACCGTGCAAGCTTTCCCTCAAAATTGAGGGTAGACTTTATGTATCTGTAGAACAAAAAGATCATCACAAGATCAATGAATTTAGCGAGCAGGCACAATACGAAGCAAAGAGTCCTCTGCTCCGGAACCTGAAGGGTATCATACATCGCTTCATTGATCGCAAAGCAGGCGGAGACAAACACGATCAGGGCTCTGAAGATTCCTGTTCCTTCCCCTCTCTGCGCCATACATCCGAAGAAAAGCGCTGCGCATACAAGAGATCCCAGGGAATCCACGCCAACATCAAAGAGAAACTGCTGCCGTCCCGGATCCATAAAGAAGGAAAAGCCCAGCACTGTAACGAATATGGCCAATGCTATCGTAAGCCCCAATCCAATGATCAGACTGAGATCCTTCGGTTTTTTGATCATTGTCATCTCCTATATCTTCAGAATCCCATGACGTATCGCCCAACCTGAGGCCAACCTGATTACATATGATTCTGATGAAGTCATGTCAAGTATTGTAACAAAATCCCAAAGTCTTCTCAACCGATTTATATCCGCGATCAGGTTAGGCGGATGAAGTTTTCCAGGATCTTCCCGCCCTTCGGTGTAAGGATCGACTCCGGGTGGAACTGAATCCCGAAGATCGGTAATTGCCGATGCTCAACCGCCATGATCTCCCCGTCCTTTGTCCTTGCCGTGACCTTCAGGCAGTCAGGCATCGATGCCTCGTCGGCAGCCAGGGAATGGTAACGCCCGATCTGCTCTTCCTCCTCCAGTCCCGCAAACAGGGGACTGGACAGATCCATACGGCACAGCGAGGTCTTTCCGTGCATCAGCTGTTTCGCATATCCGATCCTTGCGCCAAAGGCGGCGCAGATGCTCTGATGCCCCAGGCATACGCCAAGCAGCGGCACAGCCCAGCCTCCTTCCCCCATACTCCGGATCAGCCCGATGCAGATTCCCGCATCCTCAGGCCTTCCGGGTCCCGGGGAAATGACAATTCCGGACGCGTTCATGCCCTGGATTTCCTTCACACTGCATGCATCGTTCCGGATCACACGAATGTCCGGTTCAATCGCCCCCATCATCTGGTAAAGGTTATAAGAAAAGCTGTCATAATTATCGATCAGCAGGATCATATGCTCCTCCTCCTTACATCATGAAAGCTCCTGCGAAGCTTCCAGAGAAACCACGACCGCACGGGCCTTATTCAGGCATTCCTGATACTCCTTCTCCGGGTCAGAATCCGCAACGATCCCGGCGCCGCTGCGGACAAACACTTTCCCGTTCTTTTTATATGCGAGCCGGATCGCGATGCACAGATCGAGATTTCCCGTGAAACTCAGGTAACCCACCGCCCCTCCGTAGATGCCGCGCTTATTATCCTCCAGCTCATTGATGATCTGGGCCGCCCGGATCTTTGGCGCGCCGCTCAAGGTTCCAGCCGGAAGGATCGATGCCACCGCATCAAGCGCATCCCTGTCCTCCCGGATCCTTCCGCGCACCGTAGATCCGATATGCATCACATGGGAAAACCGTTCTACCTGAAATGCCTTCTCCACCTCCACGCTGCCGAATGCCGAAACCTTTCCTATATCATTGCGCCCCAGATCCACAAGCATGCTGTGCTCTGCAAGCTCCTTCGGATCAGCGAGCAATTCCCGCTCAAGCGCCTCATCCTCTTCCTGTGTCCTGCCCCTTGGACGTGTCCCGGCCAGGGGAAACGTATGCAGGATGCCGTCCTCCAGCTTTACCAGGGTTTCCGGCGACGCCCCCGCCACCTCCAGGTCCGAGCTTGCAAAATAAAACATATACGGAGACGGATTGACCGTCCTGAGCGTCCTGTAGGTATTCAGAAGGCTTCCCTCCATCCTGGCCTCAAGCCGGTTGGACAGAACCACCTGAAAGATATCCCCTTCGAAAATATACTGTTTCGCTTTCTCAACCATACCGCAGAACTGTTCCCTTGAGAACAGCGCCTCTACCGGCGAGGACAGGATTCCAGGACGGATCTGCGCCATCCGGCCATTCACGACCAGGTCTGCCATATGCCGAAGTTCCAGGCATGCACGATTGTAGGAAGCATTCAAAAGCCCCTCATCCTCAGACAACTCCATATTGGCAATCAGGATCAGCTTCTGCCTGTAATTGTCAAAGCAGATCACCTTGTCAAACAGCATCAGATCGACATCATTGAATCCATCGATATCCTCCGCGTCCAGCTTCAGCCCCGGCTCCGAATATTTCAGGTAATCGTAGGAAAAATAACCCACCAGCCCTCCCGTAAAGGGCGGGAGCGCTCCCCCGTTTCCCGCAAGCGGCCTCATCAGCTGCGGACCGGGGCTTTTATGCTCCGAGAGGACCTGGCGGATATACCGCCCGGGATCGTCGGTCTCAATCTCCAAAGCCCCGATCTTCATGATCCCATCCTTGCAGGTGATCTCAAGCTTCGGATCGTATCCGAGAAAGGTATAACGTCCCCAGTTCTCATGGCCGGAAACTGATTCCAGCAGATACACATGTCCGGAAACATTCTGCAGTGTCCTGAGGACTTCGAGCGGTGTGCGCATGTCTGAGAGAATCTCCGCGCAAAGCGGATAAACACGATACGCCCCGGCGAATGGCCGGATCTGTTCCAGACTGGGCATGATCTTCATATTTTTCCTCCTTCCCGCCCCCGGTCAGGGGAGCTGTCCAAAACTCTGTCTGCAGGCTTCAGCAATAAAGTATTGCCATTCACGGCTTCAGGCAGAAAAAAACCTGGCAGAGATAATCTTTCTCTGCCAGGGACGAATACATTCCTATCCGCGGTGCCACCCTGTTTTATGGCTTCGCCATACACTTTGCCTGCTACGCTCAATCATAAATCGTAACAATCGAGTACCATCATACTCTGTGCAGCTAACGTGTGCCTCACGTCGCTGTATACTCAGACCCCTGCCGCCTTTGATGCGACATCCGGCAGTACTCCTTTGACAGCGCCCTCAGCGGTCCATATTATGTGTACTGTGTTATGTCCGGATCTCAGCATCCCGGACTCTCTGGAAAAGCATATACACCTTTTCTCCGCTTCAACGGTTTGATGTTTTATTCAGTTGAATGCATAAATATTATCACCGCCGAATCGGTTCGTCAAGTGAAAAAGATGCTCTCTATCTGGCCGTGGACGTATGAAAGTTACAAGTCACACCCCCGCCAGCGGGTCGGCCTGTGGGTGTGCCCCCTCCTTCA
>CAMJIC010000191.1 GCA_946405675.1 uncultured Clostridia bacterium | reverse complement strand
CAGCAGATGAGCGTTTGGACAAGTCAGATGTACAAGTTATTCTGTAACAGATCCTAAGCCAATCGTGTACGTTTTGTATCAGATTACTCTCTTCCACAGGCGGAGCGTTCACAATGCCTTGATGAAGTCCTCCCGGATCGAGGAGAAGCTTTCACCGACAAATCCGAAGTCCTTCTCTTTATAGTTCCACAGCGCCCTTCCGATCCCGTGACGTTTCATCACTGCATGGATGTCCTTCAGCCAGCGCAGGGTATCCTGGCTGTCCGCAAGATCGATCACGCCATATTCTCCGCAGTACAGGGGAACCTGATCCTTCTGGGCCTTCCTGAGCGCCGGTTCAAAGATCTGTTCAAAGAAAGCTTCCCCGATCTCGCTGACCCCGTCCTTGTAGATCAGCCCTGCCACTTCCTCCTGAAGGTTCCAGCTGCGGGCGATCTCCCGGTACTCTTCCAGCTTCCTGGGATAGCCGGTCCTGAAATCTGACGGCATGTTCTCGACCCAGTAGGCACCCTGGTGAGTAAAAATGAACGGTTCATAGCAATGGAAGTTATAGACGATCCGGTCATCCAGATCGAGTTCCAGAAGGGGTACGCTTGCAACGCTGCTGTAGCGCACGCCCCCGATCACCAGATAGCTGTCCGGGACAATGGTCCGCATCATGCGGATGTAAGACGAAGCGACCTTGTTCCAGGCATCCGCCACCTCCTGCAGCACCACTTCATTGAGCGGTTCAAACGCCACCATGTCCTGATGATCCGAAAACCGCTCCGCAATCCTTTGCCACAGGTGCAGGAAGCGGCTCTGCAGCGCTTCATCATAGAAGAACCGTTCCCGGTCCATGCCCTTCTTTAATGGATCGAATGAGTAACCATAGCACTCATGAAGGTCGATCAGCATATGGAGGCCAGAGTCCTCACACCATTTCCTGCACTGCTCCAGATACCGGAATCCATCTTCCTTCTCAGTCCCATCCTCCTCTTCCAGCAGCACATAATCCACCGGAACCCTGACATGGTCGAATCCAAGGGATGCGATGTCCCGGATATCCTTTTCGGTGATGAAGCTTTCAAAATGTGCCGGATCATACACGTCAAACTGCGAGATCCAGCCGCCAAGGTTGACACCCTTCTGAAATCCCTCAAAGATTCTCATATGCGTTTCTTCCTTCCTGCACGATGCATAACTGTCCTGAACAGTTACCACGATTCATTGTAACAATCCGTACCCCTGTCACAGGCCGACCCGCTGGCCGGGGTGACTTGTTATGATTCATTCTTTTTGATCCGCTCCTGAGCTGTACAATCAGATCAAGCCAGGAACGATGTACGGTGAATGGCTGAATGATCCCCCTACTGCATCTGCTTCACAGATCCCCTCAGGATCGGCTCCGCGTCGAACAGGTAGTTCGCGTCAAAGGAAGGATCCTCGATCATGCGGAGCAGGTTTTCGGCAGTCCTTCTTCCCAGCGCCTCCTTCGGATGGGGGATCGAGGTCAGATCCTTCATCTGGGCGATATTCGCATCATCAATTCCGACAACGGAGATATCCTCCGGAACCCGGATCCCCCGGACGCGCAGAATATCCAGAAGCTGTGATGCCAGCTCGTCGTTGTAGCATACGACTCCGGTCACATCCTTCAGGCACTGCATGATATAGGGTTCGACGGTCTTGAGATCTTTCGCCATGTCCGAGTCCAGCAGGATCGTACGCCGGGCATCCGTCCTGAGATGATGCTTCCACATCGCCCTCAGATATCCGGTATACCTCAGGTGTCCCTGCCCGTCTTCCGCATTGAGGATAGCCGCAATGCTCTTATGCCCTGCCTGGATCAGAAGCTCCGTCACCTTCTGAGCGGCCAACGCATCATCGATCCGCACGCAGGGCTGCCCGAGCTGGTCGTAGGACGCATTGAAAAACAAGACCGGTATCTTCCTCTGAAGCAGCATACGGTACAAATCCAGGTTTGGATTGGGCATCGCGCTCTTTGCCGGTTCCACGATGACTCCGTCCACATCATCCCGCTCGAGGATCATCTTCAGGATCGTCTTTTCATGGTGCACACTGTCGTTGGTAAATGCAAGCCTTGTGGTATACCCCGCCTTGGAGAGGACGCTCTCGATCCCATGAAGGGTCGGCGGAAATATGTAGTAATCAAAGTATGTGCTGATCACGGCAATATTCTTGAAGGCAGGACGTTCCTGGCTCCTTCCGCCGTCCCCGATATAGGTGCCGCTTCCCTGCACCTTGATGACCAGATGCTCCGCCTCCAGCAGCTCCAGCGCACGGCGCACGGTCTGCCTGCTCAGTGAAAACTGGCGGCAAAGCTCATTTTCCGAAGGGAGCCGGTCACCCTCCTTCAGGTTTCCGGAGCGGATCATATCCTGAACCCAGCTGATCACTGCCTGGTATTTTGGTTCTCTTTCCATCGTCTGTCACAACTCCCTTCCGTCATATGCCACGATACAACCAGCCTGAGCAAGCTGCGCAGTTGATTCTATGACAGGTAGCTGTTCTGAACCTGCTCTGAACAGCTACGCATCGGACGATGCTTCGCATCCTGAATCGCCCGATGCCACTTAATCTACACTTTCATACGCCCTCAGCAGCAAGTGCTTCGGCTGTCCTGAACAGTTACTCTGACAGTTCCTTATGCCAGATTTCTTTTCGCTTCCAGGTTAACAGTGCATTCGCTCTCCCTGTTTCAGATATGCCCTTTGCGTTTCCGCAAAGGGCACCATCCGCATACAGCCCTGCTCCGGGGAGAAAGGCTTTGCCTCACTTCCCGGAACGGAGCTGTCTCATTTTTATTACTTAATGACCTTCAGGGATTCTCTGTCGGCAAAGATCGCAACGAATACCAGGAATACAACACCCTGTACAAGCTGCATCGCCTGTGTCGTCATTCCCATCATCGTCAGACCGGAGGTCAGGACGATATACAGAAGGGATCCGACGATCACGTTCAAAAACCTTGCCTTCGCGCCGCCCGAGATCGGCATTCCGCCAAGGACAAGGGCGATCAGGATCTGCGTCTCCAGCTGGTTTCCGCCTGAAGCGGTAACCGATCCGACCTTGATGACATTGATGAATGCCGCAAAGCCTGTGATCGCGCCTGCCAGCATGTAGATCAGGAACTTGGTGCGGTCGGTATGGATGCCGGCAAACTTCGCTGCCTTCTCGCCCGCGCCGATGGCCCTGAGATGGATTCCGAACTTTGTGAAGTGGAATGCCACAAAGCCAAGGACCACAACGATCAATGTGCAGATCAGCTTCAGCTGATCCTTGTTCAGGAGGATCATGGTCGCGCTTGCGCCCACCGGAGCATTCGATGTCAGATACTTGATGATCCCGCGGAACAGGAACATCGTACAGATCGTAACGATGAAGGACTTGATCTTCCGGTTCACATAGAAGAATCCGTTGATCGCGCCGATCCCGGCCCCTGTCGCGATCCCGGCAATCACCGCTACCGGCACAGGCGCATGCTTGGAAACCAGGCAGACCACGATCGAAGCCATGCCAAGGATCGATCCCTGGGAGAAATCAAGGCCGCCCATCGTCATGATGAAGAACACGCCTGTCGCACTGATCATGGTTACATAGATCTGCGACATGACCAGGGACGGATTCTGGATCATCCTCCCGTTTGTCAGAATGTTAAATACAATAAAAACAGCCACCAGTCCGATGATCGGCAGAAGCGAGCGGACCAGGGAAACCTTGGACAGTTTTTTGAGTTGTTCCTCTCTCGATACTGCCCCTGCTTTTGTTAGTTCAGCCATGCTCTTCTCCTCCTTAGACCATCTTCGCGATCAGCGCATTCTCATCAAGATCCGGACTGCGGTCAAGCTCACCGTTGATCTTTCCGTCCTTCATGATATAGATGTGGTCGCACATTCCGATCAATTCCATCAGCTCTTCCGAAATCATGATGATGGACTTGCCCTGCTTGCGCATCCTGTCCATCAGCTGATAGATATCCTGCTTTACCTTGATGTCAATCCCCCGGGTCGGACTGTCAAGAACCAGGATGTCTGAGTCCTTGCCGATCCAGCGCGCCAGGACGACCTTCTGCTTGTTCCCGCCGGAAAGATCCGATACGAACTGGTTCGTATTGACCATCTTGACCGACATCTCCTTCGCGTACTCATTCGCGAACTTCTTCATCCTGGAGCCGCTCAGAAAGCACAGGAACGATCTCAGCGAATCCAGAGACGGCAGGCAAATATTGTCTCCGATGCTCTGGTTCATGACGACGGATTCATTGTCACGGTCCTTGGATGTATAAGCGATGCTGTGGCTGATCGCCTTCGGGATGGAATCAATCGAGGTTCCGTCAGCCAGCGTAACACTTCCGCTCCGGTTGAAGGATGCGCCAAAGCAGGCCTTTCCGATCTCATGCATGCCGGACTCGGACAATCCTCCGAAGCCCAGGATCTCTCCCTTGTGAAGGT
>CAMJIC010000190.1 GCA_946405675.1 uncultured Clostridia bacterium | reverse complement strand
AGCCGCGCTTCTGCACTGCCGGCAAAACAGCTATGGGACAATGAGGATCATAAGGATGAAAAAAAGTACATCAAGCCGCTACGAATACCTGACACAGACGCCGGTGCCTAAGCTGATCGGCAGGCTCTCTGTTCCCACCATCCTGAGCATGCTGGTGACGGGCATCTACAACACCGCCGATACCTTCTTCGTGGGACGCATCTCCACCCAGGCGACAGCAGCTGTCGGCCTGGTATTTTCCGTCATGGCAATCATCCAGGCAATCGGTTTTTTCTGCGGGCAGGGTTCCGGTTCTTACATCTCGCGCATGCTTGGCGCGGAGAAGAAGCAGGAAGCAAATGAAGCAGCGGCAACCGGTTTCGCGCTGTCCCTGATACTTGGCGTGATCGTTGCCGCTGCCGGTAATATTTTCGCTGAGCCTCTCGGCTATTCACTTGGTGCTTCCAAAACCACTATCCATGATACCCTGAGCTATATGCGGATCATCCTGATCGGTGCCCCCTTCACGATGGCCCAGTTTGTCATCAACAACCAGCTCAGGTTTCAGGGCAGCGCCGTATACGCGATGGTCGGCCTTCTCGCCGGTGCCATCATCAATATCGGCCTCGACCCGCTCCTTATCTTTGTCTTCCATATGGGCGTGGCCGGAGCCGCGGCCGCGACTGTGGCAGGGCAGTTCATCAGCTTCCTCGTGTTGCTGATCGGCAGTTCCAAAGGAGACAATATCCGGCTGAAAGCGCGCAACGTGCGCCTGAACCGACATTATCTCGGCGAGATCATCAACTCCGGAAGCCCTGCGCTTTTCCGCCAGGGGCTTGCCGCTGTCTCCACTCTGATGCTGAACCAGACGGCCGGGCAGATGGGCGGCGACGCAGCGATCGCAGGCATGTCGGTGGTGACAAGAGTCCTGATGCTGCTTGCCTCAGCACTGATCGGATTCGGTCAGGGCTACCAGCCGGTATGCGGATTCAACTACGGTGCAAAGCTGTTCTCCCGCGTGAAGGAGGGTTATTTCTTCTGCGTGAAAGTCGGCACCGCCATCCTCACCGCAGGCTCTGCCCTGTGCCTGATTTTTGCCCCGCAGATCATCAGCTTCTTCCGTGATGATCCGGAAGTGATCAAGGTCGGAACCGTCGCCCTCCGCGCGCAGGCCATCAGCCTGCCCCTGATGGCAACCATCGTCATCACGAATATGATGCTGCAATCCATGGGAAAGGGCGTAAAAGCCACCATCACCTCATCCGCGCGGAACGGAATCTTCTTCATCCCGCTGATCCTGATCCTGCCCCGCTTATTCGGGCTGTTCGGTGTCGAGATCACGCAGGCAATCGCAGACCTTTTCTCCTTCCTGCTCACGATTCCCTTTGCCGTGTCAGAGCTAAGGCGGATGTAATCATCACAATCGCATCGCTATGTGAAGATTCCATCCGCCCTCTGGCATAGTTGTCTGTCTCTTATGTTCTTTTATGAAACCTGCTCCTGGTTTTCCGCTCCGGCAGCTTGGTACGTGAGGCTTTCTGACACAGATATCAAAAACAGACAATCTCGATATATCGTTAATTCGTGACAGATCCTTTCCCAGCAGGCACCTGGGCCGACATCCGGTCAAACGCCTTGAAGCAGCACGGGAAAAGAAAAGCGATATAAAACACCTGAATGAAACCCTGCAGGAAGGCGCCGGCCGCACCCGGAACCGTTCCCTTGATCAACGGGATCACAATCGTGGTGAACACATAAAATCCCACTACTCCGATCGCTGCCCGGGTCAGCTTCTGTGAAACCGAAATCTCTGTGGAAAAGCCGATCACCCGTCTCTCAAGAAGCCATCCCACAAAAAACGCAATGCTGTATCCGCAGCCCTTAAAGGTGTCATTCGCCATCTTCGCTCCATCCACCAGAAGCTTTCCTGCCGCATCATAGTCCGCAGGATAAGGCTTCAGCGCCGCATAGGCAGCCACCGCGCAGGCAATCAAGACCCCAACAACCGTAACAACCCAGTCCTTCTCAGGATGAGCCTCGATCCACTGCATCAGCTTATAGGTCAGCCACATCACCAGCAGGCCGCAGGCAAGCCCGACCACCACATCCTGCGGGGTATGGACCCCCAGAAAGTTACGGCTGAAGCCCACAAGGATCACGATCACTGCAAAGATCACTCGCGAAAAAATCCTGACTTTCCCATGTACGATCCCTCCGCCAAAAACCGAAACCGCATTCATCGTATGTCCGCTTGGAAATGAATAGCCGGTAGCAGTTGTCATCGCATTGCCATGAGGAACGATACGGCTGTCCCTGATCCAGGGGCGGTAAGCACAGGCTGTCACCTTCAGAAACCCGTTCACCAGCCTGTTTCCGCTCCAGCCCATCATCAGATATGTCCCGGTCTGTTTACTGACACACCAGTAGATGAGAGCCATGATCACAAGAACCGTATTCAGTTCTCCAAGAAACGTCATCTTCTCAAAAAAAGATGCAAAGACGCTTCCGGCCCCCTGCCTGAAATTCTGGAGGCCCAGTAAATATTCAATGTCCATTGGTTGCATTACCTTCCTTTCTTTACATACACGGTAACAGTCCAGAACCCTTGGTTCTGAACTGTTACGTCAGTCCGCCATGCAAATTTTGCTTCTCTCCTTCTCTGCATGAGTTCCCCCGCTTACAGCAGCGTTGCCGTAATCAGGCTCTGATTCTCCTGCGTGGAGAACCTGATCTCCTTGCAGGCATACCGGGTAAGAACAGCAGAGAGATGATCGGAATGAAGCAACGGATTCTCATTCTCCCCGGGATATGACACTGTCATCGTCAGGGTGCCATCGTCCCTGCTGGAATACTCAAATCCAACCTGCATTCTATCCTCTTTTCCTAACGTGGGCAAGATTGTGTTGATACAAAGTTCTTCCATCATGTACAGCATCCTGTTGATCACCTTCCGGCTGAGCATATTGCGGAAGCCGAACTGCTCAACCTGCGCCATCAGATTGATATAATCACGGCTGCCCTGCGTCATCTCAAGCGTCAGCATATGAAGCTGTTTCAGGAACACACGGGTACGCTCTCTCTTCGGAGATTCAAAAATCTGTTCCGGCGTGCCTTCCTCATAGATCGTGCCCTCCTCCATGAAGAATACGCGGCTGGAAACATTTTTGGCAAATGACATCTCATGGGTTACAATCAGCATGGTCATGCCGCGTCTTGCCAGTTCCCGGATGACCATCAGCACTTCCGTCACCATCGCAGGATCCAGCGCGGAAGTCGGCTCATCAAAGAGGATGACATGGGGGTTCACCGCCACTGACCGCATGATGGCAGCCCGCTGCTGCTGCCCTCCCGAGAGCTGATCCGGATAATTCAGCGCTTTATCCGCCAGGCCAACCATATGAAGAAGCTCCATGCTCTTGAGGCATGCCTCCTTCCGGCTGGCTCTCATAAGCTGAGTCTGCGCAAGCATCAGGTTCTCAACGATGGTCAGATTGGCAAACAGGTAAAAGGACTGGAACACCATCCCGATCTTCCGGCGCATCGCATACAGGTCATACCCTTTCTTCAGGGTATCCTGCCCTTCAAACACAATGGAGCCCGCATCCGGCACCTCCAGCTGATTCAGCAGATTCAGGAATGTGCTCTTCCCGGTTCCGGAAGGACCGATGATCGAAACAACATCCCCCGCATGGATCTCACAGCTGATATCCTTCACAGGCGTCACCTGCCCGAAAGATTTCTTCAGATGCTCCACGCTCAGGATGGCACCCCCATCCGGAGAAGTCTTTTTCAATGCTGCAAGCGGATCCAATGCATTGGAGGAAGGGCGGAAGGTTGAAACAATCTCAGTAATCTCCTTGTTGACCCGCCGTTTTCCGGGGAGCATCCTCTTTTCCAGAAAACGAAGACCGGCAGTCAGGGCAGCCGTAAGGGCAAAGTAAACCAGAGCCGTGACCACAAGCGGGAAGAAAGCTTCGAACGTCCTGGCCCTGATGATGTCGGAGGCTTTCGTCAGGTCGATGACAGAGATATATCCCGCCACAGACGTCAGCTTGACAGTTGCGATGATCTGGCCGATATACACAGGAAGAATATGCCTGAACGCCTGCGGCCAGATAATTTTCCGGAATGTCGTTCCCTTGGAAAAGCCAAGTGCTTTGGCTGCCCTTGCCTGCCCTTCGGGAACCGCATTGATCCCGCTGCGGAAGATCTCTGATCCATAAGCGGAAAAATCAAGAGAGAACGCGATCACCGATACCCAGAAGGCATTGAGTGCACTGTCCCGGAACACGATATAATACAGTCCCAGCAGCAGCACAACAATGGGAATCGCGCGGAAAACACGGATATACAGGCTGGCAAAGCCGCTGATCCAGCGGTTTTCCCGCATGCGCAGGAAACAGATGATGCCGCCAAGGATCGTCCCGAAAAGGATGGCAAGAAGTGCCAGGCCTACCGTGATCCCCAGGCCATTCAGCATCATCTGATAGCGGTTCTCCGTAATGAAATTCCGCCGGAAGCTGTCCTTCAGATCCTGGATAAACATCGTG
>CAMJIC010000189.1 GCA_946405675.1 uncultured Clostridia bacterium | reverse complement strand
AGGCGACAAAGAAGGCAGACATCATCATGATCCTGATCAATGATGAGAAGCAGGCGAAGCTGTACCGTGAAGACATTGAGCCGAATCTGGAAGAGGGCAATATGCTCATGTTCGCGCATGGCTTCAATATTCATTATGGATGCATCGTTCCTCCGTCCTACGTTGATGTCACCATGATCGCTCCGAAGGCTCCGGGACACACCGTCCGTTCTGAGTATCAGGCAGGAAAGGGAACCCCGTGCCTGGTGGCAGTGCAGCAGGATTATACCGGGAAAGCCCTTGACCTTGCCCTTGCGTACGGACTTGGGATCGGCGGAGCCCGTGCAGGACTGCTTGAGACCACCTATAAGACTGAGACGGAGACAGACCTGTTCGGTGAGCAGGCGGTGCTCTGCGGCGGCGTGACTGCCCTGATGCAGGCCGGGTTTGAGACGCTGGTAGAGGCAGGGTATGATCCGCGGAATGCATATTTTGAATGCATCCATGAGATGAAGCTGATCGTTGACCTGATCTATCAGTCCGGCTTCGGCGGGATGTGGTACTCCGTATCCAACACGGCGGAATACGGCGGATATGTGACCGGCCCGAAGATCATCACCGATGAGACCAAGGCGCAGATGAAGAAGATTCTGAAGGACATCCAGGACGGAACCTTTGCGAAGGATTTCCTGCTTGACATGAGCGATGCCGGCGCGCAGGTTCATTTCAAGGCGCTTCGCAAGCAGCATGCTGCCCATCCGGCGGAGAAGGTCGGCGAGGACATCCGCAAGCTTTATTCGTGGAGCGATGAAGACAAGCTGATCAATAACTGATCGTATCAGATCTTACAGCATTCAGCATCCGGCATAGTTGGATGCTGATTGTTTTAAGGAGTGCAGGCATCGCATCTGCCTGCGGGGCAGAATGCGGGCGCGGCCTGCAGCATTTCAGGAACCCTTTCATGATTCAGGAGGATTCAGACAATGGGTATGACGATGACACAGAAGATCCTTGCCCGCGCGGCAGGATTGAAGGAGGTACACGCGGGAGATCTGATCGAGGCGGATCTGGACCTTGTCCTGGGAAATGATATTACTTCCCCCGTGGCGATCAAGGAGATGGATCGTTTCAGCAGCGATCAGGTGTTTGACAAGGATAAGATTGCTCTGGTCATGGATCATTTTATCCCGAACAAAGACATTAAGTCTGCGGAGCATTGCAAGTGCGTGCGGGAATATGCCGCGAAGCATGATATCACCAACTATTTTGACGTGGGCCAGATGGGGATCGAGCATGCCCTTTTGCCTGAAAAAGGACTGGTCGTCGCAGGTGATGTCGTGATCGGTGCGGATTCCCACACCTGTACCTATGGCGCCCTGGGCGCATTTTCCACCGGCGTCGGGTCTACGGACATGGCAGCCGGGTGCGTGACCGGGAAGGCATGGTTCAAGGTTCCTTCCGCGATCCGTTTCAACCTGACAGGCAGGCCGGCGGAGTATGTGAGCGGAAAGGACATTATCCTCCATATCATCGGCATGATTGGCGTGGATGGGGCGCTCTACCAGTCGATGGAATTTGCCGGGGACGGCATCGCGTATCTGACGATGGATGACCGCTTTACGATCGCGAACATGGCGATCGAGGCCGGCGGGAAGAATGGTATTTTCCCGGTGGATGGGGAGACGATCCAGTACATGGAGGAGCATTCCATGAAAGAATGGACGGCTTTTGAAGCGGATCCGGACGCAGAATACGTGAAGGAGTATACGATTGACCTGTCGGCCCTGCGTCCTACCGTAGCATTCCCGCATCTTCCTGAAAATGCGAAAACAATCGATGAAGTGGGTGATATTCCCATCGATCAGGCGGTCATCGGCTCATGCACCAACGGAAGGCTGTCTGACCTGTATGCTGCCGCCAGGATCCTGAAGGGACGCCATGTGGCGAAGAACGTGCGCTGCATTATCATTCCGGCGACGCAGCAGGTATATCTTCAGGCGATGGAGGAAGGGCTTCTGAAGATCTTTATCGAAGCAGGAGCAGTTGTATCTACGCCGACCTGCGGCCCGTGCCTGGGCGGATATATGGGCATCCTGGCCGGAAAGGAACGGTGCATCTCCACGACGAACCGGAATTTTGTCGGACGGATGGGAGCCGTGGATTCCGAGATCTATCTGGCAAGCCCCGCGGTCGCGGCGGCCAGCGCCGTGGCAGGGAAGATTGTATCCCCGGAAGCGGTCTGAAAGGAGGGAAGGCATGAAACTGGAAGGTTCTGTATTCAAGTATGGTGATAATGTAGATACGGATGTGATCATTCCGGCAAGATATCTTAACTCCTCCGATCCGAAAGAACTGGCTGCCCATTGCATGGAGGATATTGACAGTTCCTTTACCGACAGGGTGCAGGAGGGAGACATCATCGTTGCGGCGAAGAATTTCGGCTGCGGGTCTTCCCGGGAGCATGCGCCCATCGCGATCAAGGCGGCAGGGGTAAGCTGCGTCATCGCGAAGACATTTGCGCGGATCTTCTACCGTAATGCGATTAACATAGGGCTGCCGATCGTGGAGTGCCCGGAGGCGGCGGAGAATATCCAGGCGGGGGACACGGTAGAGGTGGATCTGGACACAGGGATCATTACGGACAAAACACGGGGCATGAGCTGGAAAGGGCAAGCATTCCCCGCATTTATGCAGAAGATCATAAAGGCAGGCGGCCTGATCCCGTATATCAATACAAAGAACGGCTGACGGACCGGGAGGGAGAAGCCGTGTTGGCCGATTGCTGAAGCAGGCATGGCCGCAGGAGGCATCGCAGGGGAGAGACAGATGGCACAGGGAGCACGTACAAGAAGCACACAACGCGCAAGGAATGCGGAAGGAAGGAATTTTTCACTCCTTCGCGGCAGGAAGAAAGCGCAAAAGGCGGACGGGTGGGATTATTATGACTATAATCTCATGGCTGTTGTTGTGCTCCTGACCTGCTTTGGCCTGGTGATGCTCTATTCTACCAGCGCATACGAGGCGTCTGTCACCTTCAACGATGATATGCATTATTTCGAGAAGCAGACCGTGATCAGTGCGGTAGCCTTCGTCCTGATGCTTGTGTTTTCCAGGGTTGATTACCATGTGTACGCAAAGTATGCCTGGCCTTTGTACATCGTTTCCAATCTGCTCCTGATCGCGACAAGGTTCGTCGGCAGGACGATCAACGGTGCAAGGCGCTGGATCTACATCGGCAGCGTTTCCTTCCAGCCCGCGGAGCTTGCGAAGGTGGCGATCATCATTTTCCTGCCTGTCATGATCGTTAAAGCCGGATACCGGTTCCGGAAATGGAAGGTCCCGCTGAAGATTGCGGCGTCGGGAGGTCTGACTGCGGTTTTCACCTATCTCTTCACAGAGAACCTTTCTACTGCGATCATTATTTTTGGGATCACCTATATCCTGGTCGTAGTGGCGCATCCCCGGCCGGGAAAGCTTTTGCGCTTTACTGCGGTCGCGCTGGTTGTCGGGCTGATCCTGATCCAGGTCGTCCGGGTGACCGGCATCCTGGACAGCCTGTCTCAATCCGGATCGTTCCGTCTGCAGAGGATTATTACATGGATGCACCCGGAGGAGAATCAGGATAAGGGCGGCTACCAGGTGATGCAAGGATTGTATGCGATCGGTTCAGGCGGGATCTTCGGCAAAGGCCTGGGAAACAGCGCGCAGAAGCTGGGGGCTTTGCCTGAGGCGCAGAATGACATGATCTTTTCCATCATCTGCGAGGAACTGGGAATCCTCGGCGCGATGATCGTCGTGCTTTTGTTCGTGTTTTTGCTGTGGAGGCTGTTTTTTATTGCGACAAATGCGCCTGATCTCCTGGGGAGCCTGATTGCTACGGGGATTTTTGCCCATATCGCCCTTCAGGTCGTGCTCAATATCGCGGTCGTCCTGAATGTGATTCCCACCACAGGGATTACTCTGCCCTTTGTTTCCTATGGCGGGACATCCATCCTGTTCCTGATGACAGAGATGATGCTTGCCCTGTCGATCTCCGGCCAGATCCGCATGAGGAAGTGAAAGCTTAATGTACCGTCTCAATGGATTTTGCAATTAAGAACATCAGGTTGGATTCATATGCAAGGCAGAGGAAGAAGCCGTAACGGGGATTCGGCATGAGGCGTCACCGGCTTTGGCCGGTGACGGAGTCCTGATGCCGCCTGCGGCGACTGAAGGCACTATGTGCCAGTGGGTACCGTTTAGCAATGACCGAGCCGGCAGGCGAGACCCGGAGCGGAGATAACCGGTGACATGCCACCCCTGCATGCAGGGCGTGACAGATCACTATGAACATCATAACAGCACAAGGAGAGTACATCGTAAAATGTCAGAAGTGAGAACAAGATTTGCGCCAAGTCCCACCGGGCGGATGCATGTCGGGAACCTGAGAACCGCCCTTTATGCTTACCTGATCGCAAAGCATGAGGGTGGTACGTTTATGCTTCGGATCGAGGATACCGATCAGGAGCGGGAAGTGGAGGGGGCTGTTGACATCATCAACCGCACCCTCAGTAAAACAGGCCTGATCCCGGATGAAGGTCCCGACAAACCAGGAGAAGT
>CAMJIC010000188.1 GCA_946405675.1 uncultured Clostridia bacterium | reverse complement strand
GCCTGACCAGCCGGGCAGTGGGCAGTTACGCTGGCGGGGGTGTGACTTGTAACGTTTCTGCATCGTCAGATGACGATATCACAAAATCAGTTTACAGATGCGTCAGAAATGGCTATAATATGCAGGACGAGCGTCTTTCATGCTAGTCCTGTTTGCTTGCTCTCTCCTGCGTATGGGAGATGCCAGGGGGATGCCGGAGCGGGCAGTCTGAGGGGGAGTATGCCGGCCGGGAAAGTAAGGGTGTGCCCGGAAGGCAGGATAATTAGTAACTGAAGAGGAATGAGTATGGAACAATATATCATCAAGGGTGGCAATGAGCTGCGCGGTGAAGTTGAGATCGGCGGCGCGAAGAATGCCGCTCTTGGAATCCTTGCCGCAGCGATCATGACGGACGAAGAGGTTCTGATCGAGAATCTTCCGGATGTACGTGATGTCAATGTCATGCTGGAGGCGATGAGCCAGATCGGCGTGAAGGTTGACAGGGTATCTTCGCATTCGGTCATACTGTGCGGGGAAAACATCGGTGATGTAAATATCGAGTATGAATACATCAAGAAGATCCGTGCAAGCTATTATCTTCTTGGCGCCCTGCTTGGAAAATATAAAAAAGCTGAGGTGCCGCTTCCGGGCGGCTGCAATATCGGCTCCAGGCCGATCGACCTTCATTTGAAGGGGTTTAAGGCGCTGGGGGCAAAGGTTTCCATCCGGAACGGGAGCATTTGCGCTGAGGCGGAGCATCTGCGGGGATGCCACCTTTTCCTTGATACGGTGTCGGTGGGGGCTACCATCAACATCATGATGGCGGCATCCATGGCGGAAGGAAGGACCGTGATCGAGAACTGCGCGAAGGAGCCGCATGTTGTCGATGTGGCAAACTTCCTGAACAGCATGGGCGCGAACATCAAGGGAGCCGGAACCGATGTGATCCGTATCGTCGGCGTGGAGAGGCTTCATAAGACAGAGTATTCGATCATTCCGGATCAGATCGAGGCAGGGACGTTTATGTTCGCCGCAGCCTGCACCCATGGAGATGTGCTGGTGAAGAATGTCATCCCGAAGCATCTGGAGGCGACGATTTCCAAGCTGCTTGAGATTGGCTGCCGGGTGGAGGAGTATGACACGGCGGTGCGCGTGATCGCGCCGAAGCGCCTGTCTTGCGCGAATGTCAAGACGCTTCCTTATCCAGGCTACCCGACGGATATGCAGCCGCAGATCGGAGTCGCGCTTGCGATGGCGGAAGGGACTTCGATTGTGACGGAGTCTATCTTTGAGAACCGGTTCAAATATCTGGATGAACTGGCGCGGATGGGCGCGACCTCCAAGGTGGAGGGCAATACGGCGATTATTACCGGTTCAGACCGGCTGACCGGCGCCAGGGTCAGTGCGCCTGACCTGAGGGCCGGAGCTGCACTTGTGATTGCGGGACTGGCAGCGGAAGGGATAACAACGATTGATGACATCGTCTATATTCAGAGAGGATATGAGGCCTTTGACGAGAAGCTCAGAGGGATCGGCGCACAGATTGAGTGCGTGAGCTCCCACAGAGAGGCGCGGAAGTTTACGCTGAAGGTTGGATGAAGTGAGCAATGGCTGCGCCAGAAGGCCATATTCATAAAGCAAACGGGTGTCCGCAAAATGTAGCCGCCCGATAAAAGCGATCGCCTGCATAACGCTTGGCATCGCTGAAAACTACAAATGTGATATACGAAATGAACAACAGCTGCAGGGAAACCTGCAGCTGTTGTTTGCGTTGTCTTTTGTCTTTGCTTTTGTCTTACTTTCATTGCAGCCCATCAGCTGCGGCTTTGCCTTTGCCTGAATCTGAAATCCGAAAATCAGCAAGGAGCTGTCGCAAAATAACTTGTGCAGATTGCGCAGGATTTTCATTCGGCAGTGCCTGTTTCTGCCAGGCGGTCGGAGAGGCGTGCGAAGTCGGGGATGGACAGCTTTTCTCCCCGGATGGAGGCGTCGAGACCAAGGCTGGCAAGGGCGTCCTGAACCTGTTTTTTGCCGTACGGAACCGCAGGGCTGGAGGAAAGCGCATTGACCAATGTCTTGCGGCGCTGCTCGAAGGCGGCGCGTACAATTGCGTCAAACAGGTGCTCATCCGCCGCCTGGACCGGCGGCTCTTCGTACAGGTCCATGGTTACGATGGCACTGGTTACCTTTGGGTGGGGAAGGAAGGAGGAGGGCGGTACCTGTTCCACGATTCTGGGTGCACTGTAGTACTGCACCGCAACGGACAGTGAACCGTAATCCTTGCTTCCCGGCCCTGCGCACATCCGGTCGGCCACCTCCTTCTGCACCATGACGGTGACGGACTGCGCGGGAACCTTGCTCCGGAAGAGGGACATCAGGATCGGTGTGGTGATGTAGTAGGGAAGATTGGCAACGATTTTCAGGCTATAAGGAGTGGGTGATGCGTTGCTGCCTGAGGATGCCCCGGCATTTCGTCCGGCGTTGTATGACCGGGCGAGGGCATTCAGATCTACCTTCAGGACATCCTGATTGATCAGGTCAACGTTGCCGCACTCCGACAGCGTCTCTTCGAGGATCGGAATCAGTTTTTTGTCGATCTCAATGGACACGACCTGGCGGGCGGCTTCTGACAGGTATTGGGTCAGGGTGCCGATCCCGGGGCCGATCTCGAAGATGACATCCTGCCTGGAAACCTGCGCTGCTTCCAGCGTGCGCAGGATCACGCCTTCCTCGACCAGAAAATTCTGGCCGAAGCGCTTGCGGAAATCGAAGTCATACCTGGAAATGACAGCGCGTGTCACTTTTGGATCGGATAATCTGTTTTTCATCATTCAGTGGTATTTGTCAAAATCTGCCTGGCAAGCAGGCTCGCCAGGCAGCAGTGTGTTATCAGGTGACATTTGGTAATGATTCGTTTTAAGTCACATCCACAGGCAGGCCAGCTGGCGGGGGTGTGACTTGTAGCATTTATTCAGGATGGCCCGAAGCGATCATTGGATTCAGCGGATCTCGGCTCCGCAGTCGACATCCCCTTCAGGACGCACAAGGCTCAGCCGCCCCTGGGCATCCTCCGCGCACAGGATCATGCCTTCGCTCAGCATCCCGGCAAGCTTTGCGGGCTTGAGGTTGGTGATGACCAGCACCTTCTTGCCGACCATCTGCTCCGGCGTGTACCATTGCTTGATGCCGGAGAGGATCTGGCGGGTCTTGCTGCCGATCTTTACCTGGCTGCAAAGCAGCTTCCTGGATTTTTTGACCGCCTCGCACGCGACGATCTCGCCGACCTGGATCTGGAGCTTTGCGAAGTCATCGATGGTGACCTCCGGAAGGGGTTCCACGTCCATGATTCCAGGGTTTGCGTTCCCGCCATCGGATTCCTGTGCGGTATCTGCCGCTTTCCGGCCTGCAGCCTGTGCCTGCGGCCCGGACATGGCGGCTTTGGCGGCACCGTCTCTCTGAGCAGTGCTGTCTGCCCCCTTTCCTGCCGCATCTGTGGAACCGGGTTCACTGCCCAGCGCCTTTTGCGGGTGGAGCTTTTCGATGGCTGCTTCCACATCCTCGGCCTTCAGTCTCTGGAAGAGGATCTGAGGCTGGTCGGTGACATGGTTTCCGGAGGGATACTGCCCGAAGGAATCCATATGATCCAGGCCGCGCTTCTGAGTGCACAGCTGTGAAAGGATCTTTGCGCTGGTGTCAGGCATGAAGGCTTCCAGAAGCTCTGCGCCGACGGCGATTGATTCTACGAGGTTGTAAAGGACTTCGCTCAGGCGGTCCTTCATCAGGGCATCGTCCCCTTTCGCCAGAACCCATGGAGCGGTTTCGTCGATGTATTTGTTGCAGCGCTTGAACAGGGAGAAGATCGCGCTGATCGCATCCGCGACGCGCAGCCTGCTCATTTTCTCCGAAACGATCCTGGGCGTCTCAAGCACGATGCGCTTCAGGTCCTCATCGATGCTGCCGGTCTGCCCTTCGCTGATGACTCCCGCAGGCGCAACCTGTTCATCCGTGACACCGGTCTGATTCACACAGCCGCCGAAATACTTGTTTGTCATGGAGATGGTGCGGTTCACCAGATTGCCGAGGGTGTTGGCCAGATCGGAGTTGAAGCGCTCCACACAAAGATCCCAGGTGAGTACGCCGTCATTTTCAAAGGGCATCTCATGCAGCACAAAGTAGCGTACGGCATCCACCCCGAAAATATCAGAGAGTTCGTCAGCGTACAGGACGTTTCCCTTGGACTTGCTCATCTTTCCATCGCCCATCAAAAGCCATGGATGGCCGAAGACCTGCTTCGGAAGCGGCTCCCCGAGGGCCATCAGGAAAATGGGCCAGTAGATGGTGTGGAAGCGGATGATGTCTTTCCCGATCAGGTGAAGGTCCGCCGGCCAGTATCTGTGGTACGCATCCGTCGATCCGTCGGTGTCGTAGCCTGCGAAGGTGATATAGTTGCTCAGGGCATCCAGCCACACGTAGACGACGTGCTTCGGGTCGAAATCCACAGGGATTCCCCAGGTAAATGATGTTCTGCTGACGCACAGATCCTGCAGCCCGGGCAGCAGGAAATTGTTCATCATCTCGTTCTTGCGTGATACCGGCTGGATGAACTCCGGGTGGGTATTGATATGCTCAATCAAGCGGTCAGCGT
>CAMJIC010000187.1 GCA_946405675.1 uncultured Clostridia bacterium | reverse complement strand
CTTTGTCGCCTCGGCCGCGGTATAGACATCAAATCCCTGCTCCTTCGCCCTTGCCCAGCTTCTGGAGCCCTCATACAGGCCGATGATGACATGACATCCGGAGTCCCTCAGGTTCAGTGCATGCGCATGTCCCTGGCTTCCGTAGCCAATGATCGCGATCGTCTTTCCCTCCAGAAGGGAAAGGTTGCAGTCCTCCTGATAATAGATCTTTGCCGCCATGATACAATTTCCTCTCTTTCTTTGGTGATGCTTATTCACTTGCTTTTTTATGTATTCCAACATTGCCCTGCACCATTACAGCACAGGGCAGATATGAATCACAGATATCTGACATCATCTGAGCCCCTGGACAGGCCGGTGATCCCGGTTCTGGCCAGCTCCAGGATCTCATATCCCGCCAGAAGGCGGATAAACGCATCCAGCTTGTCCTGCTTGCCGGTCATCTCTATGATCAGGGAATCTGCTCCCACATCCACGATGCTTCCGCGAAATACGTCCGCCATCGAGATCACGCCCTGACGCTGGTTTTCTTCCACACGAACCTTCACCAGGATCAACTCACGGCACACACTGGACGCATCATCCAGGACCTTAATGTCGATCACATCCACCAGCTTGCGCAGCTGCTTGACGATCTGTTCGATAATATCCTCGTCGCCCTCGGTAACGATGGTGATACGGGTATAGGCGGGATCTGTCGTTACGCCTGCCGTGATGCTTACGATATTGTATCCCCGCCTGGTAAACAGGCCGGATACGCGGCTCAGAAGGCCAGGGGTATTGTCAACCAGAAGGGACAAGGTTCTCTTATTCACAGTTCTCCTCCGATCAGTCAAAATAATCTGAGATTGTATCCGCAATGGCCTGCGCCATTTCATCCCGGTGCTTACGGTAGAACTTCATATCATCCTTATCATCGATGAAGCAGGTCTCCAGCAGCGAGTAATTAATGCCAAGCTCATTAAATGCTTTTGCATTCAAAAGATCCGGTGAACCAAACAATCCGGCTCCTCCCCAGATCTTCATTCCGCATCCTTTCATTGCCTTCAGGATCTTTTTATCGATCTTCCGCTCAGAGGATGCCTTGTAAGAATTGACATAGATGCCGCATCCCTTCATCACACCGTTGCCGCGGGGATCCTTCCCGCTGGGAACCGTCGCGTTAAAATGAATCTCCAGCGCATAATCATACTCTTCCAGATCCGGAATCCTCACATTCGACCCGATTGCCTTCAGCAACTGCTTTCTTCTATTCCCATTCCCTGAAAAGGAGCCGACCGACCTCACCGTTGCCCGCATCTGCTGGAACATATCATACTTCGTCTGGTAAAGATCCGCCTCAATATTGTCCGTCTCCTGAAGCGCTTCATATATGCGCTTTCCGAAATCTCTCGTATAAGCATATTCCTGGTAAGCGCCATTGCATCCTACCGCACCGACATCTCCCTGTCCATGTCCGCACATAACCAGTACGCGGACATCCTTCGTGTCCTGCTTTTTCTGCTGATCCAGTATCGTCTCCTGTCCTGCCGGCACCGTATCTTCCGCACCGGTGGTTTCTTCCGCCATCGCAGGGGACACAAAAGACAGCGCCGTGAGCAAAACCACCCCCATCAGCACCGTCATCATGTGTTTACGATTCAATTTCCTCATTCTTCTCTCCATTTACATATCATATTATTTTTTGCGAACGGGTTCATTATAAAGCCCGCATATTTCCGCGTCAAGTCATGGCTGTCCCTTCATAAGCTCCTGCAGAAATCCTTTCATATGATCCGCGTCCGGAGGGCATCCTGGAAGAAAATGTTCAAACTGCGACGTGCATGATCCGATCCCGATCTTTCCTGTCTTGTGCCGCCATCCCTGGCCTATGCACAGCTTATGGGGAAATGATGCCCACCCTCCTTCCTGCTCCAGCTCATGCAGCACGGGAATCAGTGTCCCGTAACAGGCAGAACAGGAATCCACCTCGCAGACCATCTCCCGCACCTTCAGGATACTGCTGCTTTCACTGCGCCAGGAGCATGGGTCATCCGGCACCTGGACGTATACCGTGTCCCTGTCTCCCGGCTTCCTGACCAGATTCGTTATCCTTGCGTGCTGAAGATCAGCGTTTCCCGCCCCACACTCCTGCGCAATGCGGATATAAGGAACCGCCTCCGTCTCCAGTCCCATCTGTCTGCATACATATGCATCCAGCAAAACCGGGTCAAAGGCACATACAAGCCGTCCCAGGGGCACGGGATTTCCGCCGTCTTCAAATGTCAGGTCCGGGCAGATGGCATCCGCCAGCACAAAGCCCTGCCTCAGTCCCGCGGACAGATGCCCGATGGGCGCATGGAGTCCCAGCCTGTGAAACCGTCTTTTTTCGGAGCCCGGGATACAGCCCTTCATGTTTTTCAAAGCGCACGTCATACCGGTCTGGCAATGTCCCTTTGCCACAGGGAGATTGATCAGGAAATCCGTCTCCAGCGCCTTCCGGCAGACCGCGAGCTTCATGCCGGCACAGTCCACGCATACAGAGGCATCCTCCTGAAGGTCAGCAAACGGAATCCCCATCGCCTCGCACAGATCGCCAAAGCCCGTTACAAGCAAGGAGTCAGAAGTCCTGTCGCCCACCCACGAGCTCTCCATCATAATGATGTTCTGAAACCCGTTCTCACGAAGGTAGCCCACAACCCCCTCCACGATCTGCGGATGCGTTGTCGCGCCCTCCGATGCCGTGATCGGACCCAGCAGGTTTGGTTTCAGCGCAATCAAAGGATCCTGTTTTCTGCATACCTCCCTGATCCTGCCACAAAGCCCTGCCCGCACGCAGAGCTCACGCGCCATCAGCGCGATCCCATCCCCTCTGATTACGAGAATTTCATTCTGATCCATGCCTTCCCTCCCGGAAACAATGCCCAGGTGTTGTACCCGGCCATCGGCAAAGAGCCGTTTTAAGCTACAAAACTGTCATCGAGGTCTCACCCACAGCAGCCTCGCCGGCAGGAACGTAACTTTCTTTCACTTTCTGGTTCCAATGGAGAAAATGCGGGCATAGGTTCCCTCTGTCCAGCCTCCGCCTGCCGGCCGGATATAGAACTCCGCTTTTGTGATGTTCCCGCGGTATTTCCAGTTCTTTACATCCACATACAGCAGATTCTGCGTCCCGCAGGGAACCGTTGCTGACGCGTCAAGATACCGGGACGGTCCTGCCCAGAGCCTGAGATAGATATTCGCCGATCCGCTCTGGGAGGCGCTGACCTGGATGCCAAACCCGAATTTCGTCCTCTTCCTGCAGTTGATCCTTCCCTGGCGGACCATTCCCCAGGGGACATTGGGGTTTCTCGAAAAATCATGAGTCAGGAGAAATCCCCCCTGATCAGCCCTGAAATCCGCCAGTGCGCCAAACGCAGCAAACCCGCCCGTGAAGTTTCTCTTCCAATTCAGGTCGCCGATCGGCTGCAGGGCCATGCGCTTCACCTTCAGGCTCTTCGTGACCTTCTGCCCGGAAAGTGCCCTTGCCTGTCTCGCCGCATATTTCATATATGGGTCTGCTGCCGTGGTATTCGCATATTTATACGTGCTCCACGACTGCTTTGGAAGGGCGGCATTTTCCCCTCCCCAGCTGGTATACAGGCCGAACCGTTCCTCCTCCCCTGTATGGTCTACCTGCCGATGAAGGATCAGGGCATCTACCATGCTGTTCTGCGCCGCAATGTAATACGCCAGGGCAATGTTTCTTGCCTGCTCCGCAGAGGTATCACGGCCTGCTGTTACGGAGGAATAGCCCTGTTCGCTCAGAAGGACCCGGCACCTTTCCCCATAGCGGCTTTTGACATATCCCGTAAGCACCCCAAGGTTCTTCATGGTGATGATCCGGGTTCCTTCACTGTCGGTCACCGCGTCGCTGCTGCTCATGATATTCGGCTCGTACTGACTGATGTTATATGGGTGGTAAGCGATGCACCAGGAGCCCTTTCCGTATCCTCTCGCAGCCATCGCGGACGCAAACTTTGACAGGATTTCCTTTCCGGCATACCAGTAATCACCATTGCCTGAAGACCAGAAGTGATCCAGGCTGATATACACTCTGGCATTGGCGTAAACGCTGCGCGCTGCATTGGCCACTTCTGCGGCCTGTGCCGCATACAGCCCCATATAGGCATCCGTATCCAGATTCCCTGCCCAGTTCCAGACACCGGAATTGTTGACTTCATTTCCGACGATCCATCCCACAATCCTGGCACCTGACGGACCTGCGTACCGCTTCTGAAAGAATGTTACAATCGCACGCAGAGCACGGACCGCATCCGGGCTGTTCATATTCCACTGATAATAATTCGCCTGCTTCGTCAGGGCATCCGGATTGATCAGATACTGAAGGTCATCTGTACGCCTTGGCAGCAGGAGGATCGCTGTCACCAGCACATTGCCCTGAGCCAGACGATTCAGCTGTGTGTCATATTTCCCTACAGCCTCTTTCGAAAACCAGTATGTGCTCCCTTCAAATGAAAACGGAATGCAGTGTACCTGATTGCGGTACACCGGAGCCGGCATAAAATCTCCCACGCTCAGATTGATCGTTGCATGCCCGATGCCAAGCTCAAGCGCGTCCTCCTCCATGCCGGGACACACATAAAGCCCCTTCTT
>CAMJIC010000186.1 GCA_946405675.1 uncultured Clostridia bacterium | reverse complement strand
TTTCTTACTACGGCGAGGCTTTCCAACGCAGCAGATGAGCGTTTGGACTAGTCAGATGTACAAGTTATTCTGTAACAGATCCTTAGTTCAGGGAAAGCACAATGCAGAGGATACTTTACTTTGCCAGGCGGATCACATTCCAGCTCTTGGCCGGGAAGCGCATGGTCAGTGTTCCGGCATCGATCGTATCCGTATCCACCCTCACCGGGGCAACCTGATCCGGATCCTGCTCTGTATTGATTGCCTTGACATCCGCATGGGTCAGAAGAATATGTTCCTTCACGCTGTAGCCCGCAAACTGGCGCACGTCCATGGTGACCTCGTAAGGATTCTCCAGATCCTTGTTCACCGCGAACACCGTCAGGGTCTCATTCGCCTCATCCTTGATCACAACGGAGTCGATGTACGGGGCATCGCCGTGGCTGGATTCGTAGCTGTCTACCTTCACTGCGGTATTCAGGACTGTGCCGCGTCCCATGGTGCTTGCGTGCATGTACGGATAGAAGATCGTCTGCCTCCACGCCCCGGTGTCCGATGTCATGATCGGCGCGATGACGTTGACCAGCTGGGCCAGGCACGCGATCTTGACACGGTCTGCATGGCGAAGCAGCGTGATCAGCATGCTTCCTACCAGAAGCGCATCCTCAAAGTTATAGATATCCTCCAGCTGATGCGGATGCTGCACCCATTTCTCCAGCTTCTTGTCGGCCTCATTGGAATGATACCACACGTTCCACTCATCGAAGCTGAGGTTGATCTGCTTGTTCGTGCGCTTCACCGCCTTCACATAATCGCAGACCGACACGATGGAGCGGATGAAATTATCCATGTCCACGCTGGATGCAAGGAAATCCGGCGTGTTGTTGTCCCTGTTTCCATAATAGGTATGAAGGCTCAGATAGTCCGTGGTCTCATAGGACTGCATCAGAACCTCTGCTTCCCAGGTGGCAAAAGTCGGCATCTGTGTATTGGAGGAGCCGCAGGCCACGCACTCAATGGAAGGATCCACCATCTTCATGATCCGTCCGGCTTCGGCTGCTGCACGCCCGTATTCGGAGGCTGTCTTGTGTCCCATCTGCCACGGCCCGTCCATCTCATTTCCCAGGCACCACAGCTTGATGTCAAAAGGATCCTCCGCCCCGTTCTTCCTGCGCAGATCGCTGTAAAAGGAGCCGCCCTTCACATTGCAGTATTCGATGACGGCTCTTGCCGCATCGATGCCCCTCGTCCCCAGATTGATGGCATACATGGGCTTGGTTCCTGCCTTCTTCGTCCAGTTCATGAACTCATGAAGACCGAATTCATTGGTCTCGATCACGCCCCAGGCCGGATCGATCCTGTGGGGCCGTTCGCTCACCGGGCCGACGGAATCCTCCCAGTTGAATCCGGAAACAAAATTGCCCCCCGGATAGCGTACCAGCGGAACATTGATCTCCCGGATCAGGTCGATCGTATCCTTCCTGAGGCCGTCCTCATCCGACACGGCAAGGCCCGGCTGGTAGATTCCCTCATATACAGCACGCCCCAGGTGCTCGATAAAAGATGCGAAAATGCGCTCGTCAACCGGAGAGACCTCGATCTCACGGTCGATGCTGATTCTGGCTTTTTTCTGTGTCATTCTTTTTCCTTTCCTGATTGAACCGTAACGATTCTCCACTTTCCTTTGCTCAGAACGAGAAACATTCTTCGCTGAGAAGGTACTGAATCATTCCATTAAATCTGTCCGGTTATTCTCATAGCGGAAAACAGGCATTCCATTTTCCATTGGAACGTCCATCACATAAGCATGACGGTTGATGTCATACAGCGGGTCGCCGATGATCTCATCATACGGACGTGCATGGTAGGACGTGACCAGCTTTCCGTCTTCATCGGTAAAGAAGGTATTATGTCCGGGGCCGTACAGTCCCGCCGCCTCATCCGTGGAAAGCACCGGATAGCGTTCCTTCTTCCATGCGCCCGGATCCAGAAGATCCGCTTCCGCGTCCGCGCTCAGAAGTCCCATGCAATAGCTGGCTCCCGTCGAGTTGGCGGAAAAGGCGACAAACACCTTTCCTTCCGCTTCAATGAACGTCGGCCCTTCATTGACCCAGAAGTCTCCCCTTTCCCAGTCATAATCCGGCGTTGTCAAAAGCACCTGCTGGGACTTCATAACCGTCGGGCTCTCCAGCTCGGCAATATAGAGGTTGGAAATCTTCTTCCCCTGGTTGACCTTCTCCGCCCAGATGGCATACATCCTGCCCCTGTGTTCAAAAACTGTCATGTCCAGCGAAAAATCATTGAAGGAAAAATAGTCTGCCCGCCTGAGCATTCCCACTTCAACCCAGGGATCCTTCATGGGATCGTTCCCTGTGCACTTGAGCACATAGGGACGGATCGCCCAGATATCGTCCTTGTCTCCGGCAGCATAATACAGATACCAGGCTCCTGCGAGATAGTGCAGCTCCGGTGCCCAGACATGGATGCTCATGATGCCCTCTTCATGCTTCCTCCACACCGTCACCTCCGGTGCCTGGGCAAGCCCCTTCAGTGTATCGCTGTGGCGCAGGACGATCCTGTCATACTCCGGCACCGAGGCTGTGAAATAAAATGTGCCATCCGGCGCGTGCAGGATAAAGGGATCCGCCCTGTGCTCAATAAATGGTTGATTATGTTTTGTTTTAATATAGTTATTCGCGTTCATTTTCCGTTCCTGTCCTTCTGCGGCAGATCACTTCACGCGCAGGAGGATTTCATTTCTTCCTGAAACAATTGTTACGTTAGGGCCATTTTTTATAAGGGCACCTGCCGCCCGCCATCGCTGCGCGCAGCTCCACATAGCAGCCGCACGCAAGGCAGGTTCCTATCTCCAGCCTGTCACATTCTTTGCAGACCGCAAGCCTGGCCCTGACCACCTCATCCTTCGCCTTCTCCGACGGAGTCATCATGCGGATCACCCTGAGAAGCTTTGAGATATAAGCCTCCTCATCATAATCCTGAAGAAGGCACCGGATGCAATGCCCCCCGGCCGAAGTCTCCTCCCGGAGCACCTCGGAGCGCCTTTGCGAAGACGCTGCGGGCACGGCAAATGATTTCGATTTCTCTGATCTCTCTTCCATCTCCTGCTCCAGACTCCTGTTGTTTGATTACGAACCAGATCCCTTCTGTCGGGGCGTCGGCGTCCTGCGGGTGAGGCCGCTCCCGTATCCATGAGCAGGAGCAAGGCCAGATCCAAGGCTTGCAGGGTTTTATGGCTTCACGGTCACATGATAGGTCTCTTCCCGCACGCTGTCCCCGAAGGTGATCACAGCTGTCAGATCAACCTTCACCTTCTCGGCCGGGGCAAGAATCTCGCCGTCCGCCGTGATGACGCTTTCATCCGCCGACTTCCATTCAATGCTGCAGTCCATGAATTCCGCCGGCAGCGTCCCGTGCGCCTTGGCCGTATCAAGGATCACCTTTTTCAAAGACTCCGCAGCCATGGAGGTGAACATCTCTCCGTTCTCCTCACCGGCCATGCTGCCCCAGATGCAGGTATTGTTATCACCAACCGCCGTAAAGGTCATCACCGCTTCCGGATCCTGGTTTTCCTTATGCTGGCGGAAGAAGATTCCCTTATACTCCGTACCATCGATGGTGAGGGTCACATAATCGTAGCCCTCCCCGGAATCCTTTTTCTCCCAGGTTCCTTCCGCCGCTCCGCTGATTGTTCCATCCTGGCCGAGCGTAATGATCTGCGTGGGCAGCATATCGCCCTCTGTCTTGCGGCCGTGGCTGATGAACTCATACGTCCCTGCAACCTCCTCATCCGTATAGGAGGAGGGCTGCTCGCCCAGGTACTCATAGACTGCCGTCACAGGCCAGCCATCTTCATTCATGAACTGCTGGTGCACACGGACCTCATGCCCCTCCAGCTGAGGCTTGACATCGAAGCGCTGGTGGTACACCAGGTACCTTCCGCCGTCTTGAGTGTTGATCTGGGAATTGTGGCCTGCCGCCCGCTTCCCCATCTGATCGTAAAATGCATAGTTGCCGATCAGCTTGATGCCATACTTGTCGCCGTTCTTCCGGTTGTCCGCCGCATTGTTGCCTTCCGCATCCAGATAAGGCCCGGTCACGTCCTTCGAGCGGAACAGGCGCATGTTGTAGCCGCCTTCCGCGGTCAGACCGCCATAGGTCAGGTACAGGTAATAATACCCGGTCTCCTCATCATAGGAAATGTACGGGCCTTCCCCGGACTGATGGTCTCCGCCTGCAAGGTGGACGCCAAAATACCGGTCGATCCGGTTGCCGGATACCTCATCCGTCCCGTCCACGCCGGGATAGATTGCCTTTCCGGTCTTCGGATCCAGTTCCAGCAAAAACAGCCCGCCGGACCAGGAGCCATAGACCATGTAAAGCTTTTCTCCCGCCGGGTCAAAGAACACGCACGGATCGATGGCGTTCGGCGCATCGGTGTGGTCCCAGCTTCCGTCCTGATTGAACCACTCATCACTGACGCCATCGATCCCCCCCTTGGCGGATCCAAGCTCTGTCAATGCCTTCAGGTTCAGGTAATCATTGTCCCACGCGGTAGAACGGGTGCTGTTTCCGTCCGGTTCTCCATTCTTCGTAAAACCGGAGTAGACCAGAGTGCCGCCATACTCATAAGGACCTTCGATCTGCTTTGCCGCAAGGAATGCGATGCAGGACCTCCTCCAGCACATAAGAAGCTGCTTTTGTGTTAATATCAATGGGAAG
>CAMJIC010000185.1 GCA_946405675.1 uncultured Clostridia bacterium | reverse complement strand
CTGCTCCTCTTCTTCTTCCGTCTTTCCGGAAATGTCAACGGACAGAAGATGGAGGTTCTTCCCGTTATCCGCCTCCTCCAGACAGTAAACAATGGGGCCTCTTGTCAGCGCCACCTTTCCGATATCATCCCGCACCCTGGGATCAGCCCTCCAAAAGCGCGGTTCCATGCAAAGCTCCAGGACAATCTCATGCTCTCCTGCCAGGTGTCTGAGATAGAGATAACCATTCTCGCAAGCACCCGTGCACCCGCCGGCTTCTTTTTCGCAGACATTCCCATCCATTGTCACCCGATGCGTTCTGGACCATCCTGGTATCCGAAGTCCCAGATCAATCGGATGATCCTGCTGCGCGCTCACATGGATCTGGATGATTCCGCTTCTGGGATAGTCTGTCGACTGTGTGATCCGCACATCCCCGCCTGCCGCTGACAGCTCTGCAGTGCTGCTTATATAGAGGTTTACCAGGCACAGATCATCCTTCACTGTATAGATGTACCTGTCTACAGAAGCAAGCAGCCTTGCCAGATTAGGCGGACAGCAGGCGCAGCCAAGCCACTGCGGACGAACCGGTTTTACGTGGCTTTTTCCCGGATCTGACCGTGAAGCGGCAGGATTCACCTCCAGCGGATTCACGTAGAAGAAATGCTTCCCGTCCAGGGCAGTTCCGGCGAGCACCGTATTGTACAGAGCCCGTTCCATCACGTCCCCATACTCGCCTGCATTTTCATTCCTCAACATCTGCGCCGCGAAAAAGACAAGCCCCACTGACGCGCAGGTCTCGCAGTACATCGTATCATTCGGCAGATCATAATCAAAGGTAAATGCTTCTCCGTGCACGGTAGAACCGATCCCGCCGGTGATATACATCCTTCGGTCCACGATATTTCTCCAGATCTTCCTGCACGCGCTGAGCATCTCCCGATCCCCCGCAGAAGCCGCCACATCCGCCATGGCAGTACACAGATAGACCAGCCGTACCGCATGCCCCTCCGCTGTATCCTGTTCCACCGGCGGCCGGTGAATCTGAAAATATCTGCGTGTGAGCTGATCCATCCCGCCGATCAGGGGGGCCTTCCCCGGATCATTTTTCTTCTGCTCTCCGAAGAAGTCCTCATCTGTACCGCGGATTCTGAGGAAATACCTGCTCAGACGCATATACCGCTCCTCGCCGGTCAGATGATAAAGCTTCATCAGGCCGATCTCGATCTCCTCATGCCCGTCATACCCGAATTCCCCCTCCGGTCCCAGGGCTTTTTCGATACAATCCGCCAGTCTCCTGGCAACGTCCAGCACCTTCTGGTTTCCAACCGCCTCATAATATGCCGCAGCCGCCTCCATAAAATGGCCGGCACAATAAAGCTCATGGCTGTTCATCAGGCTTTTAAATCGCCTGTAAGGCTCCTCGATCGTGAAATAAGTGCCCAGGTAGCCATCCTCCTCCTGCGCCTTTGCTATGAGATCCACCACACTGTCCGCCATCCTTTTCAGGGACTCATCCGGCTCCTCCATAAGGGAGTAGGCGACAGCCTCCAGCCATTTATAAACGTCACTGTCCTGAAACACCCATCCATAGTGATGCCCTTCATGAATGCCAGCCGCGATCCTGAAATTCTCCAGCGCATGACTCTTCTCATTCGGTATGGATGAGTCGTCCCTCTCCCGTTCAATTCTGACATCGATTTCATCATTCAGGACCTTCCACTGGTAAGGAATCATCTCATGCCGGACAACACTGCGGTAACGCAGCCAGAAGGGATCTGTGATCACCGTTTTCATTTGATACCTCATTTCTTTCACAATGATACCTGTAATGTTGATACCTGTAATTCCATAGCTTTTCATAGTTGGTTCGTAATACCAACTATAACGATTATAGAACAAAATGCCTCCTGCCAGAACAGGAGGATACAAAAAAACTGCCGCACCCCGAAAGTGCAGCAGTTTTTTTGATTCTCATATCAACCAAAGCGAATTACAGAATCCCTTTACATTCAACAGAGCAAATCAGAGAATCACTCCATGTTCATCAGAGTGTATCACACAATCGCTCCGTATTTATCAGAGTGTATCACAGAATCACTCTACATTCACCTCATCCGGGATCATATCGCCAAGGGATGTCGCCATCTCATCATGCTTCGGCGCCATATCCTCAAGCGCCTTCATGCTCAGGGAAATCTTATGATCCTGGCCGTTGAAATCAACAACCTTCGCCTCGATCTCCTGACCGACTTTCAGGACATCAGACGGCTTATTCACATGCTCACGGGAAATCTGTGAAACATGCAGCAGAGCATCCACGCCCGGCTCAAGCTCCACAAACGCGCCGAAGTCTGTCATACGGGCAACACGTCCGGTCACGATCGTACCGGCAGCATACTTCTCAACCGCATTCAGCCACGGATTCTGTCCCGGGAACTTCATGGAGAGAGCAATCTTCTCACCGTTGATGTTCTTGATCAGGACAGTGACTTCCTCGCCAACCTTAAAGACCTTCTTCGGATTCTCAACATGGCCCCAGCTCATCTCAGAGATATGAAGCAGGCCGTCAGCTCCGCCAAGGTCAATGAACGCTCCGAAATCCGTTACGTTCTTGACAACACCGGTCACAGTATCGCCGATATGAATCCGCTCGAACAGCTCCTTCTGAAGCTCCTTCTTGCGTTCCACAAGGATCTGCTTGCGGTCACCGATGATGCGGTGCCTGCGCGGATTAAACTCTGTAACGACGAACTCGATCTCCTGACCGTTGTATCTCTCCAGATTCTTCTCGTAGGTATCGGAAACCAGAGAAGCCGGAATGAAGACACGCGCGCCGTCCACCACTGCGACCAGACCGCCATTCGGAACCTGTACGACCGGAGCCTTCAGAACCTCATGGTTATTAAACGCCTCTTCCAGACGCTTGTTGCCCTTCTCAGCTGCCAGTCTCTTGTAGGTAAGAAGGGTCTGTCCTTCCCCATCGTTGACCTTCATGACCTTGGCTTCCATGGTATCGCCAACCTTGACAACCTCGGTCAGGTCAATACTGGAATCATTGGAATACTCATTCTTCGTAATGATTCCGTCTGACTTACTGTGGATGTTCAGGATGATCTGATCCGGTGTGACATCGATCACTTCTCCCTCAACAACCTCACCTGTGTGAATCGTCTTGCTGTAGTCATTCAGCATCTGCTCAAAATTGTCTTCCGACATAGGTTTGAAACCTCCTCGATTAAAATGTTTGGGGTCGATGCCCCTGCTGAGATACCTACGATGCCCCTGAATGGCACCAGACGGAGATTCAAATCATCGAAAGCCTGCACAAAATAGGTGTTTGAGCACTCTTTTTGGCATATCTCATACAACTTCTGTGTATTTGAACTGTGTTTTCCCCCGATCACAATCATACAGTCTGCGAGCCGGGCGATTGATCTTGCCTCTGTCTGCCTTTCTTCCGTTGCATTGCATATAGTATTCAATACAGCAAATTCATGATAACGCAAACCTTTCATAATTTCAACAAATTTATGAAATTTCTTCAAGTTGAATGTCGTCTGGCTAACAACACACAAAGGTTTGTCTGTCCTGGGCACAAATGACCGTGCCTCTTCCTCCGTTTCGATGACCGTAACCTCTCCTGTGCTCCATCCCCGGATTCCCTGCACCTCCGGATGAGAAGCTGATCCGATGATGATCACCTCAGCGCCTTCCTTTCCCTTTTGCTCCACGATCCTGTGGATCTTTTTGACAAATGGGCAGGTCGCGTCCACCACTCGAAGGCCATTGCTTTCAATGATCGAATAGATGTCCCTCCCGACACCATGGGAACGGATGATCACGGTTCCGCTTCGAATGCGCCTGAGCTCCTCCACGGACTGGATCACCCTGACGCCTTTTTCCTCCAGGTCTCTGACAACAACCTCATTGTGGATGATCGGCCCGTAGGTGTAGATCGGACGGATTCCTTTCTCGATCTGTTCATATACCGTATCCACCGCCCGCCTTACGCCAAAGCAAAATCCCGCGCTTCTTGCCTGGTACAAAGCGCACAGGCCATCCGGTGATACCCACAGATCTCCTTTCAAAGCGCCGCTCTCAGACGTACCTGCAACTGCTGACAAACCGCCATTTGCTGGAGCTTCCTGGTCTGCTGACAGGCTGCTATCCGTTGAAGCTTCCCGGTCTGCCAGCGAACTGCCATTCGCTGGAGCTTCCCAGTCTGCCGACGGACCGCCATTCGCTGAAGCCTCCTGATCTGCCGGCAGATCTCCATTCGCTGAAGCTTCGCCATGGACGGAAAGCCCGTTCCCACAGACAGCTTGCCGCAAGGCCTCGATCCGCTCCCTGACACACATCTCGCCGCAGCTCTTTTCCACTGCATCGCAGATCTTTCCCGCTGTATCGCAGATCTTTCCCGTTTCATCGTATGCATCGCAAATCTTTCCCGCTTCATCGCATGATTCGCAGATCTTTCCCGCCGCATCACAGCTTTCATCCGGCATGTGCTCTGCTATCCGTCGTTCATTTTCCATCCATACGCTCCTTTGCCAGGGACACAATCCGACCGGCAGCCGTCTCGGCATCGATATCCGAGGTATCCAGAAGGATCGCGTCCTTTGCCTGGCATAGAGGGGAAATGTCACGGTGCATGTCTCGGTAATCGCGTTCTTCAATCTCCTGTCTGATCTGCTCCAGCGGGCACTCCTGTCCCTTCTCCTTCAGCTCCAGATACCGTCTCCTGGCACGTACATCTACACTTGCCGTCAGATAGATCTTCAGGTCCGCATC
>CAMJIC010000184.1 GCA_946405675.1 uncultured Clostridia bacterium | reverse complement strand
AGCCTGCCCAGTCGGGCAGTGAACAGAAACGCTGGCAGGAGTGTGACTTGTAACGCCAGACGACTGTGCGTCTGGCATACCATAAGCAACGGGCCGGATGGGCATTTTGCCCATCCGGCTCGTCATATCACGTATGAATTGCCACAGGATGCACCCGCTGATCTCTCCAACGTCGGGACACGGTCTGTGACAGATAAATGCTCACGCTGTGATCTGATTTCCCGTATACAGCTGGTAGTACTTTCCTTTCTGCTCAATCAGATCATCGTGCGTTCCGCGCTCTATGATCCTTCCGTTCTCCAGCACCATGATGCAATCCGCATTCCGGACCGTGGACAGCCTGTGGGCGATCACAAATGTAGTCCGTCCCTTCATCAGGGCATCCATGCCTTCTGACACGATCCGCTCTGTCCTCGTATCGATAGAACTCGTCGCCTCATCCAGGATCAGCGCAGGCGGGTCTGCAATCGCGGCACGCGCGATGGAAAGCAGCTGGCGCTGGCCCTGGGACAGGTTCCCGCCGTCTCCCGTGAGCTTCGTCTGGTAACCATCCTCCAGCTGCCGGATGAAACTGTCCGCCCCCGCAAGCTTTGCCGCTTCAATGACCTCCTCATCCGTCGCATCCAGCTTGCCATAACGGATATTGTCCATGACGGTTCCCGTAAACAGATGGGTGTCCTGCAGAACCATGCCAAGGGAACGCCTCAGGTCATTTTTCCTGATCTTATTCACGTTGATATCGTCATAGCGGATCTTACCGTCATCGATATCGTAGAACCGGTTGATCAGGTTCGTGATCGTCGTCTTTCCTGCTCCCGTCGATCCCACAAAGGCAATCTTCTGCCCCGGCTCAGCAAACAGGGTAATGTCATGCAGCACTGTCTTCTCCGGCACATAGCCAAAGTCCACATGATCCATCACGATCTTGCCCTTCAGCTCCACATAAGTCGTCGTCCCTTCCGCCTTGTGGAAATGCTTCCACGCCCAGCGGCCGGTTTTTTCGGATGTCTCGCTGATCTGTCCGTCCGCGCCCACCTTTGCGTTCACAAGCGTCACATAACCGTCATCGGATTCCGGCTCCTCATCAAGCAGCTTGAAGATCCTCTGGGCACCGGCAAGCGCCATGACGATGGAGTTCAGCTGGGTCGTCATCTGGTTCACCGGCATTGCAAATGACCTGTTCAGTGACAGATAGGAAGCGAGGCCGCCCAGTGTGAAGCCGCCAAACCCGTTCAGCGCCAGGGCGCCGCCCACAATGGCGCAAAGCACATAGCTGACATTGCCGATCTGCGCATTCAGCGGACCGAGCGCATTGGAATAGCGCACCGCCTTGTCCGCGGAATCAAACAATTCCTGATTCAGGACATCAAATTTCTCCTGGTTGATCTTCTCATGGCTGAAGACCTTCACCACCTTCAGGCCCTTCATCATTTCCTGGACAAATCCGTTCACGCCGCCCAGACGCTGCTGCTGCAGGACAAAATGCTTCCCCGAAGCCTTGGCAGCCTTGGCGGTGGCAAACAGCGTAACGCCGACCATGACCAGTGACAGAATCGTCAGCGGCCATGACAGCATGATCATGGCTCCCAATGTCGTGACAATCGTAAAGATAGAGTTGAATGCCTGCGTGACCGTCTGGGAGACCATCTGCCGCAGAGTATCCACGTCATTGGTATAGATCGACATGATATCCCCGTGGGCATGGGTGTCGAAATACGAGATCGGAAGACTTTCCATGTGGGTAAAGATATCCAACCTCAGATCCCGCATCGTCCCCTGGGTCACATAGACCATGACCATGTTCTGGAAATAAGTAGCGGCTACGCCAATCGCATAGAAGAGCGCAACGCGGCCGATCGCCCCAGCAAGGGGTCCAAAGTCAGGATCATTGCTGGACAAAAGCGGCATGATATAGCTGTCGATCAATGTACGCATAAACAATGTTCCCTGAAGGTTGGCAAGAACGGATACCACAATGCAGGCAAGCACAAGCACAAACTGGAACTTGTACCGCTTCAGCACATATCCCATCACACGGCCAAATAATCTCCACGGATGCTCCAGCTTTGGCCTCGGGCCCATCACACGGCCTCTGCCGGGGCCTCTTCCGGTTCCGCCCGCAGCCGGGGCACCGCTTCCATTTCCATTGCTTCCGCCCTGCGGCCCGGCTGCCTGCGTGCCGCCATTCACAGCAGAAGCACCGTTTCTGTTCTCAGCCATCAGTCCTCACCTCCCTTGTCGAAATCACCGGAGCCCTTGATCTGGGATTCATAGACATCACGGTAGATCTCGTTTGTCCGGAGCAGTTCTTCATGGGTGCCCACTCCGTCAACACGTCCTTCCTCCAGCACGATGATCCTGTCCGCATGCTCCACGGACGAGATTCTCTGCGCAATAATCAGCCGTGTTGTATCCGGGATCTTCTCGCGGAACGCCGCCTGGATCTTCGCGTCGGTCGCCGTATCCACGGCACTGGTGGAATCATCCAGGATCAGGACCTTCGGCTTCTTCAGAAGCGCCCTTGCAATGCACAGCCGCTGGCGCTGGCCGCCGGAAACATTCGTCCCGCCCTGCTCGATGTGCGTATGATAGCCCTCAGGCAGGTTCCGTACAAATTCATCCGCGCATGCCAACCGGCAGGCTTCCATGCACTCTTCATCCGTCGCGTCCGGATCGCCCCATCTCAGGTTCTCCAGAACGGTCCCGGAAAACAGCACATTTGCCTGAAGGACGACGGCCACCTCCCGCCGCAGCGTATCGAGGTCATAGCGCCGGACATCCTTGCCCCCTACATACACTGCCCCGCCCGTCACATCGTACAGGCGCGGGATCAGGTTGACCAGGGAAGACTTGGAAGAACCGGTGCCGCCGATGATCCCGATCGTCTCCCCGGCACGGATCTCCAGATTGATATCATCCAGAACCGGCTTCTCCGCATTTTCATTATAAGAAAACATCACATGCTCAAAGCGGATCGACCCGTCCGGAACCACCATATCCGGGTTCTCCGGATTGGTAAGCGTAATCTCTTCCTTCAGAACCTCAGCGATACGGTCCATGCTCGCTTCACTCATGGTGAACATCACAAACAGGATGGATACCATCATCAGGTTCATCAGGATCGTCATGCAATAGGCCAGGAGGCTCATCAGCTGTCCCGTGGTCAGGTCGCCGGCCGTGATCATCTTCGCGCCGAACCAGCTCAGAAGGAGGATGCAGGTGTAGATCGAACCCATCATGACCGGCATGTTGGAGACCACCAGCTTCTCAGCCCTCACAAACACCTGGTACAGGTTCCCCACTGCCTTCCTGAACTTGTCGTTTTCATGTTCCTCCCTGACAAAGGACTTCACGACCCGGATGGCGGAGATATTCTCCTGCACGCTCGCATTCAGGTCATCATACCTGGAGAACACTTCCCGGAAATACCCGGATGCCCTGCGCAGCACAAACACCAGGAAGATCGACAGGAAAACAACCACGATAAAATAAATGCCCGTCAGCCTGGGGCTGATGAAGAATGCCAGCGCGATCGCGATCAGCAGCGAGACCGGCGCGCGGAATCCGATCCTCAGGATCATCTGAAAGGCATTCTGGATGTTCGTCACATCCGTTGTCAGCCTGGTGATCAGTCCGCTCCCGCCGAAATGGTCAATGTTTGCGAACGAGAACTGCTGAATCTTTTCAAACTCCGCTCTCCTGAGATTCCGCGCAAGGCCAGTGGAAGCCCTTGCCCCGAAGAACGCGCCGCCAAGCCCGAACAGAAGTCCCGCGGAGGCTGCCACCAGCATCCATATTCCGACACTGACGATATGCCCCATATTTCCGGCATTGACCCCCTTGTCGATGATCGATGACATCAGCAGAGGGATCACCATTTCCATCACAACCTCACCGATCATGAACACAGGGGTCAGGATGGCTGCCGTTTTGAATTCCCCCACATGATCGATGATGGCTACTCTGAAATTACTCACTCTCGATTTCTTCGCCACGTACTACTCCTTCTCAGGTTCTGCGCCCTTCACGGCGGAACCCGTTACATAATGATGTATCTTACTTTACTCATGCATCTTACGCATTCTTTGTCGAAAATTCAAGCCTTTGAATCTTCTGTCTTTACAGCGCAACACAAAATGAGTATAGTATTCAAAACATAAAATTCTTGCCAGGGAGCTTATTATATGAAATGGTCTGAAAAATGCATGATGGAGTTTACGCATCGCAACCTGTTTGAAGACGATGAGCACCGTGCGCGCTTCAAGGATCTTCTTGATTGCTATTGCGAAGCCCCTTTCTTTTCAAAGGGATTATGTAAATGCATGTACCTCTCCGCGTGGGACGATACTCATTTCACCGTGATGCTCGACGTCCTGAACGAGATGGTTCTTGAACGCGATGACCATCTTGGCCTGATGAAGGACAATGGGATCGTCATGGAGCGCGAGGCGGCGGGCGGAGGTGACGCGGGAGATGCCGCGATCATTGAAGCCTCCGTTGATTTCCTGAATGACGTCCCCTATGACCGCAGCAAGCTAAAGGCACTCGAGGTAGACGAACCTGAGGCGGCCTACATCATCAAACGCGGCCTGCTCGCGGCTCAGTGCATCGATGACCTTCCGCCGCTTCACGAAGCATAAGACGCCGCTTAGAAGGCATTTCCTCATGTGAAACACTTTCCCGTTTCCTGCCGCCCTTGGCCATTAGGTTTTGGCCATGAGATTTTGGGCCATGAAATTTTCGGCATAAGATTTAGGCTATAAGATTTTCGTCATAAGACGCACAAAAA